>NZ_JBEYXW010000011.1:0-173395 GCF_040645195.1 Saccharomonospora sp. NPDC046836 | reverse complement strand
ACCGGCCAATCCGCCTGGCTCCCCGCCACCAACCCCACCATCCACATCCGCCCCACCGGCACCCAAACCACACACCTCTACCGCGCCACAGCAGGCGAGCAGTCGACAGCGGAACCGTAGGAGGCCCGTAGCAGGGCCATAGCAACAGCCCGGACAGAGCCGCGACCTGCGTGATCGCGAGATCACGCAGGTACCACGAACCGAGTCCACTGTGTCAGCAGGGGACGAAACACTCATCTGTATCACCAGGAGTCCGACGACACCATCAACCTCAGAGGTAAAGACCCATGCTGCTGACAACCTGGCGCCAGCGACCCAGTACCGACGACGCACACCGGTTCTGCCAGGCCTGCAGCCGGAACCGCAGTGGCTGGGTCCTCGAAACCGTCATCGACCACGGCACGGGACTGGTCACCTCGCGGGAGGTACCTTGCCCTGACTGCATTCCCGCACCGGCTCCGCAGCGCCGCCGCCGGCCCGCGGCCACCACCCGGCGGCGGCACCCTCGCCGCCGCCGGGCACTTCTGGGCATGCTGCGCCTGAGCCGTCGCTGAGCTCATCGCTCGCCGGTTCCACCACACCTGCCGCACTGCTCCTGGCGGGAGTCGACCATGCCGGTATCGCGGTTCACGATCGTATCGAGCACCCAACCACTCCCGCCGCACGTGCCGCACGGATCCTTGGTCTTTGCTATCACTCGCTCCGAATTCCCCGCGACCGTGGTCATTTCGTCGACCCTGCCAGCACTCCCTGCGTGAAGTAGCGCTGGCAGGAGAAGAAGACGATGAGCGGGATGATCATGGACACGAAGGATCCCGTGGCCAGCAAGTCCATATTGGCTCCGAACTGACGGAGCTGAGACTGCAGCGCCAGTGTGATCGGTTGAGAGTCGGAGCTCGCGAAGACGAGCGCGACCAACATGTCGTTCCAGACCCACAGGAACTGGAAGATCGCCAGTGACGCAATGGCCGGCAGCCCCACCGGCAGGATCACCCTGCGGAAGATGGACCACTCCGTTGCACCGTCCATTCTGGCCGCTTCCAGCAGATCCTTGGGTATCCCCAAGAAGAAGTTGCGCAGCAGGAAGACCCCGAACGGCAGGCCGAGCGCGACGTGGAACAGCACGACGCCCAACAGGGAGCCGAACATGTCGAGCTCGCCGTACAGTCGCGCGATGGGAATGAGCGCAACCTGGATCGGCATCACCAGCATCGCGACGACGCCGATCATCAGCCAGTCACGGCCGCGGAAGTTCAGCCACGCCAGCGCATATGCTGCCAGCGCCGAAATGACCACGACCAGAAGCGTCGCCGGCACCGAGATCAGCACGGTGTTCCACAGCGACCGCAGAATCGTCTCGTTGCCAAGAATGTCCCGATAGTTGTCCAGCGTCAACTGCGCGGGCGCGGTGAAGATCGTCCACCAACCGCTGCCGCGGTTGTCGGTCTCGTCACGCAGCGACGAGACCAGCAACCCGAGCACGGGCATCAGCCAGAACAGGGCGATGACGAGCAGGATGACCCTGAGCAGCCGGGATCCCAGCCAGCCGAGGATGCGCGAGGCCACGCTCCGCCGCGGCGGTCCGGACAACTGGTCTTCCACGGGCTCGGGTGCGGTGGTCGAGCTGAGTACAGCCGTCATGCCTAGTGCTCCCTCCGGAACCGGCGGATGTTGAAGACGATCGCGGGGATCACCAGGAGCACCAGGAGCACGGCGAGCGCACTGCCCACTCCCTGGTCGCCTCCCGCTCCGAAGGACACCTGCCAGATCTGCAACGCGAGCACGTTCGCCTCTGCCTGCGACGAGCCAGGCGCGATGACGTAAACGAGGTCGAAGATCTTGAGCACGTTGATCACGAGCGTCACGAAGACGACGAGCAGTACCGGGCCGAGCAACGGCACGGTGACGCGCCGGAAGACCTGCCACTCGGTGGCGCCGTCCATCCGGGCCGCCTCCAGCGCGTCCCGGGGTATCGCCGCGAGCCCGGCCGCGACGAACGTCATCGCGAAGCCCGTCATGATCCAGATCCAGGCGGAGATGATCACTGGAGTGACCAGACCTGGCCCGAGCCAGCTCAGTCCACGGAACGGTTCGGCGAAGTTCTCCGCCGGGAGCCGGATCGAGTACGTGCCCGGTGACAGGTCCGCGAACAGGAAGGTGCCGTCGTTGGCCGTGGTTGTGGTCGCGACGACCTGGCCGTCGCGCACCGCCTCCACGGTGATGTGCGGCATCCCCCGCTCACCTCGGTCGAGGACGCCGACCTCGCCCGCGGCCCCGGAGGCGTCGAGCCACACCGTGCCCCTGAGCTCGCCCGGGTGGGTACCCGGATTGACGGCCTGCTGGGCCTCTTCCGGCATGCTCTGCTGCCTGACCCCCACGAGCGGCAGCTCGACCAGATCACCGGGACCATGTGCCGGTGCGGTCGCGAAGCCGCCGTCGGCAGCCGTGATCCCATCCGACTCCCTGGGCCGCGCGCCGGGGTACTCCGACGACGAGCTGAACATGTCGTGGACCGCAACGGTGGCCGCGTTGGCCACGCCGAGCTCGGGATCCTCGTCGTACACCAGGCGAAAGATGACGCCTGAGGCGAAAAGCGAGATCGCCATGGGCATGAACAGCACGACGCGGAACGCGACCGCCCACCGGATGCGCTCGGTCAGAACCGCGAACAGCAGACCGAAGGCGGTCACGAGGGTAGGAGCGACCAGCACCCAGATCAGGTTGTTCCGCAACGAGATCAGGGTCCGGTCGTCGCCGAACGCCTCGACGTAGTTGTCCACTCCGACGAACTCGTCGCCGGAAGCGTCGAAGAAGCTGCGGCCGAAGCTGAAGACGATCGGGTAGACGATGTAGAGCACGAGCAGAGCAAGGCACGGGGCGAGGAACAAGAACGCCTTGTTCCTCGGCCTGCCCCGGCTGCCCGGACGCCCCGGTGCGGGGCGCCGGGCGCCGCCTTCGCGGCGGCGCCCAAGCACACTGCTTGTCATGAGTCGCTCTCCGGTGCCGCGGTCAGAACGCCTTGACGGCGTCGGCTTCGAGCCGGTTCATGGCTCCCTGGATGTCCTCGGTGTCGGCGACGAAGTCCTGGAAGTCCTTCCACATGCCGACTCCCTTGGTCGCGCCGAAGGTGGTCGGCGCGAGGTCGGACAGGTCGAAGCGGACGTTCTCCCCCGCCTCGAGCAACTGGCTCGCCATGTTGCGGCTCAGCTCGTCGGGGTACACATCGAGCGACACCGCCTTGTTCGCCGAGACGAAACCGCCCTGCGCGGCCCACGCCTCGGCCGCCTCCGGCGAGGCGAGGAACCGCATCAGCTCCTCGGTCGCGGGGTCGTCGGTGAAGGCCACCGCGACGTCGCCACCCACGATCGCGCCAGGTCCCGAACCGTCGATCTCGGGGAACGGGAAGAAGTCCGCACCGACGCCCAGTTCGGTGCTGGTGCTGGAGGTGATGACGCCGGCGACGAAGTCACCCTCGTACACCATGGCCGCCCTCGGATCGTCGCCGAAGACGTTCTCGACCGAACCGGGGAACTCGGTCTGCAGGGTGCCGCTGACGCCGCCGGAGAGGAACTCCTCGGTGAACAGCTCGCGCATCACGGTGAGCGCTTCGGCCACCGAAGGATCCGTCCAGGGAATCTCGTGCCGGCTGAGACGGTCGTACATCTCGGCACCCGCCGTGCGGAGGTAGATGTTCTCGAACCAGTCGGTGAGCACCCAGCCGTCCGCGCCGCCGACCGACAGCGGCGTGATGCCGTTGTCAGCGAGAACCTGCGCGGTGTCGCGGAGGTCGGCCATCGTCTCCGGCGGCGTGACCCCCGCCTCGTCGAACAGCTCGGTGTTGTACCAGAAGGTGGACTTGTTGGCGGCCTTGAAGTAAACGCCGTAGGCAGTGCCGTCATGGGAACCGATGTCCTGCCACAGGTCGACGAAGTTCTCGTCCACCAACGCGCGCACCTCGTCCGACAGCGGCTTGAGTGAGCCTTGGCCCGCGAACTGCGCGATCAGCCCCGGCTGCGGCAGGAAGGCCACGTTCGGCGGGGTCTGACCGTCCACCTTGGTCTGCAGGACGGTGGGCAGGTCGTCACCCGCGGACGTGTACTTGACCTCGGCGCCGGTCTGCTCCTCGAACACGGCCAGCACCTCCTCGAAGGCGGCCTGCTCGTCGCCCGACCACACCGCGGAGACCTCCAGGGTCTGACCGCTCAGGTCGGCTCCCGAACCACCACTGGATTGGCCCTCGGACGACCCGCATGCCGCCAGCCCGAGCATGGCGACGGCCGCCAGGGCCACGCCGCCCATCGACTTCCTCATCAGTTCTCTCCTCGATCGTTCCAAATAGCGACACCGGTATCCGGATCAAAGAAGTGCATCCGCGCCGTGTCGACGCGGATCGCGATGCGCTGCCCCTCGAAGACGCTCGTGCGCGGGCTCAGCCGGCCGACCAGGACGATCGAATCGGCGCGCTCCCCCGCGGTGTCGTCACCGCGGTCGCGGGCCAGTTCCCTGGTGTCCTCTGTGAGCACGGGCCGGGAGTCGAGCGGGAAGTGCACGAGCACGTCGGACCCCATGGCCTCGACCAGGTCGGCGACCGAGTACAGCGTGTTGCCCTCGTGCGACTCGGTGAGCGCGGCGTCCTCCATGTCCTCGGGACGGATACCGAGGACCACGTCGCGCCCGCGGTAACGAGCCAGCCCCGGTCGCTGCCCAAGCACCGACTGCGGCAGCGACAGGCGCTGCGAGCCGATGCCGACCTCGTAACCCGAGCTCTCGGTGTACTCCAGCCGCGCGCTCACGAGGTTCATCCCCGGCGAGCCGATGAAGCCGGCCACGAACAGGTTCACCGGCCGGTCGTAGAGCTCCTGCGGGGGCCCGGCTTGTTGCAGGACGCCCCGTTTCATGACGACTACCCGGTCGCCCAGCGTCATGGCCTCCGTCTGGTCGTGGGTGACGTAAACGGTGGTGACGTTGAGATCCCGTTGAATACGCGCGATCTCGGCACGCATCTGGACACGAAGCTTCGCGTCGAGGTTGGACAGCGGCTCGTCCATGAGGAAGGCCCGCGGCTTGCGGACGATCGCCCGGCCCATCGCCACTCGCTGCCGCTGCCCACCCGAGAGGTTCCTCGGCTTGCGGTCGAGATGCTCGTGCAGGTCGAGAATGCGCGCCACCTCACGGACCCGGCGGTCGATCTCCGCCTTGCTCATCTTCCGCAGCGTGAGGCCGAAGGAGATGTTGTCGTACACGTTGAGGTGCGGGTACAGCGCGTAGGACTGGAACACCATGGCGACGTCGCGGTCCCTGGCAGGCAGATCATTGACGACGACATCGCCGATCTGGATGTCGCCTTCGCTGATCTCCTCGAGACCCGCGATCATTCTGAGCGCGGTGGTCTTACCGCAGCCGGAAGGGCCGACCAGCACGAGGAACTCACCGTCGGAGATCTCCAGATCAAGACCCTCAACAGCTCGTGTTCCATCGGCGTAACGTTTTCCGACCTTCGTCAGCACGATCGGTGCCACCGCGGACCTCCTCGTCCAAGCTCGGGAGACAGAATTCGGCGAATCGGTCGGCTGAGGACTCGCCACAACAAACGTCACGCTATGTGGCGGCGACCTAATAGATCCTTAAACGGCGGGCCCGATTGGCTTAACGGCTGGGAATCGCGCCTCCCCAGCTCCTGGTGGCCAGGTCCGCCAGTGCACCCGTAGTCACGCCCGTACCACGATGGCCTGACATCCAATGTGCTGCTGTTTCCCGCGTTCCGACGGGCCGGCGTCCGCGCCGCGATGTCAGCTTCACGCCAGGTTCTGACGCTAGGCTCACAACGTTATGCACACGGTTCTGCTAGTCGAAGATGACCCGGCAGTTCAAGCGGCGCTCGCTCGCACCCTATCCGCCAATGGATACGACGTGCGCACCGCTGGCACCGCCGCCGATGCGTTGCGAGACATCGCGTCCCTCCCGCTGGAACTCGTGATCCTGGACCTGGGTCTGCCCGATCTGGACGGCTCCTCAGCGCTCAGGATGATCCGCGGCGTGAGCGATGTGCCGGTGATCATCGCGACCGCACGGCGCGACGAAGGATCCGTCGTCAGGCTGCTCAACGACGGCGCCGACGACTACGTGGTGAAACCGTTCTCCAGCGAGCAGCTCATCGCGCGTATTCGCGCGCTCCTGCGCCGAACCGCCGCGGTGGAGGTGAACATCCGCCCCCTCGAAATCGGCGAGCTGCGCATCGACCGGGCCAGCAGGACCGTGACACTCGGCGCCCGCCAGCTCGAGCTCACGCGCAAGGAGTTCGACCTACTCGCCTTTCTCGCCGAGCACGCGGGCGAGGTGGTCAGCCGGAAGAAGATCGTCGAGCAGGTGTGGCAAGGCGAACTGCCCGTCAATAACCAGAGCATCGATGTGCACGTGTCATGGCTGCGGGGCAAACTGGGCGAGAGCGCCTCCGCTCCGCGGTACCTGCACACCGTGCGCGGCGTCGGCCTGAAACTCCTGTCACCGCCATGAGCCGCGCGTTCACGCGGCTGTCCCTACTCGCCTCGCTGTTGTGCCTCGGCGCCGTCCTGCTCGCGATCGTCGTCCACGACCTGGCCGGCGCTTCCGGGGACGCCGCCGACGAGTACCGGCGGCAGGCCTCGACGGTGGGGGCGGTGGTCGCAGTAGCTCCGCACCCCGAGCTGGTCCGGCGGATCGTGGCGCGCACACCGGCAGGTTCCGCCGGCGCACTCGCCGTCCACCTCCCAGGCGGGCAGGTGATCGGAACGAGCCGCGCATCACCGCACGAGGTGCAGGCTGTTGTCGCGACACGGCGCGGCACCGAGTCGCGCGGGGACTCGATCGAGCTCCTGCCCGTGGCACTCGACGGCAACGGTACCGCGGTCATCGAGCTGGACCTGCCCGACACCGTGTTCAGCGAGGGCTTCGGACAACGCTTCGCGCTCGTGACGGTGGCCGGCCTCGGCGGCACCGCGCTCGCCGTGGCCGCCATCCACCTGCGTTCCCGGCAGCTGGTACGGACCGTGCGCCACCTTGCCGACACTGCAGCCTCCCTCGGGAAGGGGCCCTACAGCGTCACCGTCTCCCCCACCATGCCAACGGAACTGGCTCGCCTGAACCGCGCACTGGCCGGGGTGGCACAGCGGTGGACGCGCCTGCGCACGGACGAACGCAAGCTGATGGCCGACCTGTCCCATCGGCTCCGTACCCCACTCACCGCGCTGAGCCTCGACGCAGAGGCTGTCGGCGACGGCCCGGTGGGCGCGCGGATCCGCAGGTCGATCGACGCGCTCGAGGCCGCCATCGACGAGGTCATCAGTGGCTCCGACCGCGAGCCTCGCAAGGTGCGGGAGAGCAGCTGCGATCTCGGCACCGTCGTCGCGGACCGGATGACGTTCTGGGCCGCGCTCGCCGAGGCACAGGGAAGGCACCAGCGGGTGGACACCGCGCGCTGCCCGACACCGGTGAAGCTCACCCGGGACGCGGTGGAGAGCATGCTCGACACTCTGCTCGTCAATGTCTTCCGCCATACCCCGCCCGGCAGCGACTTCGCGGTGGTCGTCGTCAAGCACGCGAACTGGATCACCCTCGTCGTGGACGACGCAGGGACCGGTATCGGCGACCCCGAGGCGGCCCTGCGTCGCGGCGCGAGCGGAAGCGGATCGACCGGGCTCGGTCTCGACATCGCTCGGAAGAGCGTCGAGAGCTGCGGCGGCACCATCCACATTGAACAGAGCAGTCTCGGCGGGGCGCGGGTGCGGCTGCGTCTCCCCGAGGCCGGCAGCGCGCCGGCCGACCGCCCACCCCGCGCGTGGCGGTTGTGGCGGCGGGGACCACAGCCGTGAGAGCGGTCGTGGGTCCGGCAGGCCTGGCCGTTCGGGCCTGCCGGACCCTCTCCGCACGACCGACGTCACTCGGTGGCCCGTACCGGGTCGGGGTCCCGTTCGGTCCGGGTGAGCTCGCCGGTCGCGACCTTCCGGCGGAACCGCGCCAGTTCCTTCTTCGCGACCGGTGCCAGGAAGTACAGGCCGAGGATGTTGAAGAAGGCCAGCACGAACAGCACCGCGTCGGTGAAGCTGATGACGCTGTCCACCGCGAGCACCGCGCCCAGCACGACGAAGACGCAGACGATCGCCTTGTAGACCATGGTCGTCATCCGGCCCCGGCCGAACAGGTAGCCCCACGCCTTCTCGCCGTAGTACGCCCAGGTGAGGATCGTCGAGAAGGCGAAGAGCGCCACCGCGATCGTGAGCACCACGGGGAACCACGGCAGCACCGTCTCGAACGCGTCGGACGTGAGCGTCACCCCGGCAGGGGTGCCACCGCCTTCGGCGACGGCCGCGCGGGCGGCCTCCCAGCTCGGCGTCGAAGCGATCACGATCGTCAGCGCCGTCATCGTGCAGATGACCACCGTGTCGATGAAGGGCTCCATTAGCGCGACGAGGCCCTCGGTGGCGGGATGGCGCGTCTTCACGGCCGAGTGGGCGATCGGCGCGGAGCCGACCCCGGCCTCGTTGGAGAAGACCGCGCGCTGGAACCCGACGATGAGCGCGCCAACCGCGCCGCCGGCGACGCCCTCGGGCGCGAACGCACCGCCGACGATCTCGCCGATGGCGCCAGGCACCGCGCTGAGGTTCGCACCGATGACGATGAGGCAGGCCGCCACGTAGATGATCGTCATGGTGGGGACCAGCCGGCCGGCGACGCGGCCGATGGACTTGATCCCCCCCATGATGACGAGCCCGACGACGGCGGCGAGAATCGCGCCGACGATCAGCGCGGCTCCATCCCCACCGAGGAACCCGTCCTCGCCGCCGGTCACCTCCTGCAGCTGGGCGAACGTCTGGTTCGACTGGAACATGTTGCCGCCCGCGATCCCGAACAGCAGGATCATGACTGCCGCCGCGCCTGCCAGGATTCGACCGAGGACAACGCCACCGCCGCCGAGCCTGGCCGGGAGTCCCTTACGCAGATACTGCATGGGCCCGCCGGACACGGAACCGTCCGGGTGCACATCGCGGTACTTCACGCCGAGTGTGCATTCGAGGAACTTGGTGGCCATGCCGAGCACGCCGCACAGGATCATCCACAGCGTCGCCCCCGGGCCGCCGATCGTGACGGCGACGGCCACACCCGCGATGTTGCCAAGGCCGACGGTTCCGGAAAGGGCCGCACTGAGTGCCTGGAAGTGCGTCACCTCACCGGGGTCGTCGGGACGCGAGTACTTCCCGCGGATGAGGTCGACGGACATCCGGAGGCCACGGAACTGAATGAATCCGAAGTAGATGGTAAAGGATGCGGCTGCGACGACCAACCAGGCTACGATCCACGGCATCCTCGCTCCGAACAGCGGGATCTCCGCGAACACGATGTCGTTGGTGAACGTCGAGATCGGCTCGAAAACGCGGTTGATCGCGTCCTCGATGCCGCCGGGTTCCTCCTGCGCGGCCAGCGCGGCAGGGGGTGAGCTCGCGCTCAGTGCATTCAACATGTCACCGGCTCCGTTGGTTCTGCGACAGGGTGAAGCGACCGTAGCCAGCCGCGTCTCAAGAGCTCCTCGAACGAACGCATCGACGCCCTCAGTCCGTGGCCGAGAACAGCTGAGCGCACCTGATCAGCCCCAGATGCGAGTACGCCTGCGGGTGGTTTCCCAGCGAACGTTCGGCAACCGGGTCGTACTCCTCGGGCAGCAGCCCGGTCGGTCCTGCCGCATTGGCGAGATGCTTGAACAGCTCCTCCGCCTCAGCACGCCGCCCGGTCAGGAGGTATGCCTCGACGAGCCAGGCCGTGCAGAGGTGGAACCCGCCCTCCTGGCCGGACAGGCCGTCGTCGCGGTGGTAGCGGTACACGGTGGACCCGCTCCGCAGCCGTTCCTCGGTGGCGGTCACCGTCGCCTGAAAGCGTTCGTCCGCGGGGTCGAGCAGACCAGAGAGACCGATGTGGAGGGTTGCGGCATCCAGGTCGTCGCCGTCGTACGCAGTGGTGAAGGAACCGGCCTCGGCGTTCCAGCCTCGTTCGAGCACATCGTCGGCGATCCGCCGGCGCAGCACAGTCCACTGTGGATCAGCTTGGATACCGAAGTCCCGGAACAAGCGCAGTGCACGGTCGATCGCGACCCAGCACATCACCTTGGAGTAGACGTGGTGGCGGGGCTGGACGGGATCCTCCCAGATGCCGTGATCCGGCTCGTGCCGCCTCCTGGCGACCGCCTCGACCATAGCCTCGACCAGCGACCGGTCCCGGGCGGTGAGGTGACCTCGCGCGTCTGCGAGATCCGCGACCAGGTCCACGACCGGGCCGAAGACGTCCAGTTGCACCTGCTGGCCGGCTTGATTGCCGACCCGGACCGGTCGCGATCCCGCGTAGCCGGGCAGGTGATCGATGACTGCCTCGGGCCCCACCGGCGCACCGGCAAGCGTGTACAGCGGATGCAGCCGCTCCGGACCGGACACGGTGGCGAGAATCCGGTGCAGCCAGCCGAGGAATCGCTCGGCCTCGGTAAGGGAGCCAAGGGATACCAATGATTTCGCCACCAGCGCGCCGTCCCGGAGCCAGCAGTACCGGTAGTCCCAATTGCGGACGCCGCCGATCTCCTCCGGCAGCGATGTCGTCGCGGCGGCCATGATGCCGCCGGTCGTGGAGTGACACAGCGCGCGCAACGTCAGCGCCGACCGCACGACGAGATCACGCTCGACCTCCGGCAGACGCAGCCCTGCTACCCAGCTCGACCAGTCCCGTTCCGCGCGCATGCGCCGCTCGGGTTCGGCCAGGCCGGGCGGGTCGAGATCCTCGCTGCCGCAACGAAGCTCGAGCACCACCGGACGACCGGGCGCCGGCCGGACCTTCGCGCGTGCCGTCTCGCTGACGCCGTCGGAGGAGATCTCCCACCGCACGCCGGGCGAGTACAACGTGATCGGGTCCGGGGTGCCCAGCACTCTGAGCCCGTTTCCCTGCACGACGAGTTTCACCGGAACCTGCCCGAAGTCCGGCCTCGGCGCGAACTCGACGTCGGCCGGGACGTCGCCGGTGAGAACCCGGACCAGGTCGGTCCGGTGCGTTCCCTGACGCCGGTCCAGGTAGTCCGTGACCAGTAGTCCGGACCACCGGGTCTCGACCGTCATGGTGTTCGGAACATACCGCTGTCCGAGCGGAAGCCCCTGCCGCTCGGGCACGACCGAGAAGTGGCCCGCGTCCCGCCCACCGAGCAGATCCGCGAACAGAGCCGCGGAATCCGGCTCCGGATGGCACATCCACGTGACACGCCCATCGGGAGCCAGCAGCGCCACCGAACGCCCGTCGGCCAGCATCGTCAGCCGTTCGATCGCCGGGGCCTGTTCGCCGTGCAGCCACGCCCGTCGCTGCTCCAGCAAGTACGCGAGCACCTGGGCGACCTCGTACGGATCATTGACCCGGAACCCGGCCAGCGACACGCCATCGCCGACCTTGATGCCGACGTCGGTACCGCCCAGCCGGGAGAAAGCCCGTTCATCGGCGACCGCGTCGCCGATGAACACCGTCGCGGAGGCGCTCGCACGGCGCCGCAGGTCGTCCAGCGCGTCCCCCTTGTCCGTCGCCACGACAGAGAGGTCGATGACGGCCTTGCCCTCGACAGCCTGGACTCCCGGGTGAGCGGCAGGGCCGCGACGGACGCGGTCGGCGACGACGCGGGCCACCTCATCGGAGGCGTTTCGCAGGTGTACGGCGAAACCCGCCGGCTTGGCCTCGAGCCGGACGCCATCGGCACCATCGATCAGATCCGCCAGCTCGCTGGAAAGCCGTTCTCTCAGTGCACGTGCGTTGGGGTCGAGCTGATGGACGAAGCCGGCATCGAACTCGGAGCCATGGCTGCCGACCAGGTGTACCTCGGCCGGCAGCCGGGACATCGTCGCGAGATCGCGCAGTGAGCGGCCCGAGATGACCGCCGTCGTTGTCTCGTGCAGACCGGCCAGCGACCGCAGCGCGGTCACGGACTCGCTGAGCGGAGCCGCCGCCTCCGGCTCCGCGACGATGGGCGCGAGCGTGCCGTCGTAGTCACACCCGACCAGCAGCCGGGGAGTCCGGGCCACCCGGACAATGGTGCGCCGCAGCTCGGGCGAGAGGGTCTCGACGCCGAGTCCACTGTGTTTCGTCGTTGCCACGTCCACCAGCTAACCGGTGTGAATCCCTGGCAGAGACCCGCTTGAGTCGATCGTTGGCCGCGCTTAAGCCTGTTTTAAGAGCGCCACCGATCAGACAGGTTGAGTCCAGCGTGTCCGGCGGGGTTGACAGCTGGTGCTTAAGTAGTGAAAGAGGGCACGCCGACCGGCTCGCCTCACCGGTCCCGCACCCTCCCATGCGAACCGCTGTCCGCATGCGCCCCGTACCCGGGGCCCTGCGCAGGTCCTCTGACCTCTGCCGTTGCCGGCCCGGAACCGTCCACACCGCGTCGCCGTGCCGACAGCCACCATCCACATACTCGGTGCCGTCCATCGCACGGCGGGAGAACGGTGACCCCTGGATGCTCGACACGAAGACCGGTGCGCTCATCGCCGACGGTGACCAGTCGGCGCCCCACGGAACTTTCGACGTGACCGGCGCATACCTTGCCAGCATCGGCCGCATCCCACTGCTGACCGCCCACGAAGAGGTGACTCTGGCCGGGGAGATCGAAGCGGGTGTGCTGGCAACGGCGGCGCTGAGCGAGCTGGGCCGCGGCCACGACCCAGCCCTCGACGACGACCTCCGGACCATCGCCGCCGAGGGCGAGGCAGCCAAAAGACGCCTGCTGGAAACGAACTTGCGTCTGGTCGTGAGCATCGCGAAGCGGTACCGGCATCGTGGGCTACCGTTGCTGGACCTCATCCAGGAAGGCAACCTCGGGCTGTGGCACGCGATCGAGAAGTTCGACCACACACAGGGCTTCAAGTTCTCCACCTACGCCACCTGGTGGATCCGCCAGGCCGTCAGCCGGGCGATCACCAACCAGGCGCCACTCATCCGTGTCCCGGTGAACGTGGCGAACAGGATCGACCAGGTACGCAAGGCGCGCCGTGAACTGTCCGTGCTGAACGGCCGCGAGCCGCGGTTCCAGGAGATCGCGGAGAGGCTGAAGATCACGGTCGCGGAGCTACTCGAACTGTTGTCCTACGACCAGCAGCCACTCAGTCTGGACCAGACCATTGACGGTGACCGGTTCGCTCTCGTGGACCGCGTCGGGCACGTACAGCCAGACATCGACACCTCGGGCGGCGACGCGGCCACTTCCCAGCTGCGGCAGGAGATCGCCGAACTGCTGTCCACGCTGAGCGAGCGCGAAGAAGAGGTGATCCGGCTTCGCTGCGGCCTTGACGGTGGCCCCCGGCGCACTCTCGAAGAAATCGGTAGACTGCTCGGCGTCTCACGGGAGCGGATCCGGCAGATCGAGAAACGGTCGCTGACCAAACTCCGCGAGTCGTCCCTATCCAGGCGACTACATGCCTATCTGTCCACATCGGACGAAACAGTTCCCCGGCCCGACCGGCACGGGGCCCGAAAGGATGAACTGCAGTCAACACGGGCGAAAGACACGGTGAGTTGGGCACATCGAAGGCTGTCGAGGGGCTGATTCGCGGACTGCGCCGACGCGCGGGCCTCACCCAGCAGGAAGTCGCCGATCTCGCGGGTATGAGCGTGGCCGGCCTGCGTGATATCGAGCAGGGCCGGGTTACCCGACCGCGAACGAGCACGCTGCGAAAACTGGCCATCGCTCTCGGCCTCTCCCGCTTCGAGACCGAGGAGCTGATTCAGGCCGGAACCCAGCGTGACATCGACGCGCCCGGCGTCCGGCTCGAGGTCCTCGGGCCACTGCGCGTGGTCGTCGACGGCGCCCTGGTCGACGTCGGCTCGGAGACCCAGCGGGTACTGCTGGGTCTGCTGGCTCTGTCCCCGAACGCGCCGGTCAGCAAGGACACCTTCGTCGAGGTCACGTGGGGCACGCGACCGCCTCCCACTGCCGTGGACTCGCTGCAGTCCCGCATGTCGCGGCTGCGGCGCCGGTTGCAGCCCACCAAGGGCGACGCCAAACAGGCGCCCGTGCTGACTGCTACTCGCGGCGGCTACCAGCTGACCCTGGCCACCGAGCAGCTGGACCTGTTGGTCTTCCGCAGGCTCGTCACGCACGCACGCCACGCGCGCGCCAACGGCGACCTCGACCACTCGTCCGTCCTGTTCGGACAGGCACTGGCCCTGTGGCGCGGAGAGCCACTCGCCGGTCTGGCGGCACTGCACACGCATCCAGTCGTGGCGGCGCTGAACAGGCAGTGGAGTGCCGTTGTGGTGGAGTACGCGGCCGTTGCGGCCGACCTCGCCCATCACGACGAGGTGCTGCCCCTGTTGCAGCGCGTCGCGGAGGGCGAGCCGTTGCACGAGGCCGCGCATGCGGCGCTCATGATCGCGCTCGCAGGCACCGGGCAGCAGGCCGCCGCACTCGCCACGTTCGACAGCTTGCGCAGGCGGTTGTCGGAGGAGCTGGGCGCGGATCCCGGCCCCGAGCTGACCAGCGCGCACCAGCGCGTGCTGCGTCAGGAGGTGCCGAGGACCAGGTTCGCACCGGTCACCGCACATCAGCAGCTGCCACCCGACATCGCCGACTTCACCGGAAGAGCCAGGGAGCTACGGATCCTCAGCGACCGGCTCGCGGCCACCGAGGGCAGCACCGCCGTGGCGGTCGGCACGATCCAGGGCATGGGCGGGGTGGGCAAGACCAGGCTCGCCGTGCACCTGGCACACCTTCTCGTGGCCTCGGGACACTACGGTGACGATCAGCTGTACGTGGATTTGCGCGGGCACGCCGACCAGCCACCCGCCGACCCCGCGACTGTCCTCGCTTCGTTCCTGCGCATGCTCGGCGTGCCGAGCGAGCACATCCCGGCGAACATCGAGGATCGCGCCGCGCTGTACCGCGATCGGCTGGCCGACAAGCGCACCCTGGTGCTGCTCGACAACGCGGCCTCCGAGGAACAGGTCCAACCACTGCTGCCCGCCGGAAGCGCCAACCTCGTCCTGATCACCAGCAGGCGGGCGCTCGCCCTCGACGGCGCGCACACCCTGCCGCTGGACGTGTTCTCCCCCACCGACGCCTACGAACTGCTGGCCGCGGTGATCGGTGAGGAGCGGGTCATGGCGGACCCCGCGGCGGCCCGCAGGGTGGTCGAGCTGTGCGGCCGGCTACCACTCGCAGTCGCGCTCGCCGCGCGGCGCCTGCAGTCGCGATCGAGCTGGCAGTTGGCGGACCTGGCGGACCGCCTCGCCACGGCAGGCGACCGGCTGGACGAACTGGTCGCGGGCAACCGGCAGCTGCGCGCGGTGTTCGACCTCTCCTATCGCGCACTCCACTCGCGCGAACGGCGGATGTTCCGGCTTCTCGCATTGCACCCCGGCGGGGACATCACCACCGACACCGCCGCGACGCTCGGCGGATGCGCACCGGCGGAGGCCCGGCGCCTGCTCGACCGCCTCGTTGACGAGCATCTGGTCACGATGGACGGCGTCACTCGCTACCGGCTCCACGACCTGCTCGGCGAGTACGCCCGCTGGATCGCAGGCGAGGCGGAGCCAGCGGCCGAGCGGCGCTCCGCCGTCGGAAGGCTGCTCGACTACTTCCTGCACACCGCTGCGCGGGCGGTGAACCTCGCCCACGAGCGACGTTGGATTCCCAAGCTGACCGGCACGCCGCCCGAACACGGCCCCCGATTCGAGACACGCCACGACGCGCGCAGCTGGCTGGAGACCGAACGCGGCAACCTCGCGGCCGCGGTGACGCTCGCCGCGAGGGACGGCTGGGCGACCCACGCCTGGCAGCTCGCCTTCACCATCGGCCGCTACCTCAACGTGCGCGGCTACACCTACGACTGGGCGCAAACCTATGAGGCCTCACTGGAGGCGGTGCTCGGCGCGAGCGACCCCATCGGGGAGGCCGTGATGCGGCTCTACCTCGGCCGCGCCCACCTCAATGAGGGACGCAACGAGGAAGCTGAAGATCACCTCCGTCGCGCGCTCCAACTCCAGCAGCAGACCAGGAACCGCATGCTGGAGACGGACATGCTGACCACGCTGGGCACTCTGTACTCCCGCACGGGTCAGTACCAGCAGGCGCTGGAATGCGCCGTCGAGGTCCGCCAGCTGTGCGCGGGGTTCGATCCAGCCCAGGAAAGCATCATGTGGACTGCGTCCGGGACCTTCCTCGCCAGGCAGGGCCGCTCGCAGGAGGCGGTCGACCACTACGGGCAGGCCCTCGCACTGGCAACGCGGCTGAGCGACGGAAGCACCGACAGCCAGCTGCTGGCCAACACCGGGGAAACCTACCGGCTACTCGGTCGCTACAGCGAGGCCGTCACCCACCTCGAACGCGCGTTGCACCTGGCCAGGGAGGACGAGGCCCGACCGGTCGAGGTGTATGCGCGTCACCGGCTCGGCTGTGTCTACCGCTCGCTCGGCCGACTGGACCAGGCGCTCGCCCACCTGGAAGCCGCACGGCGGTTGGTCGAGACGGTCAGGGCCGTGGCGATTACCGAAACCGAGGTGCTCATCGACCTCGGCATCGCCCATCGCGACGCTGGGAATCTCGACGGGGCGGCCGAGTTTCTCCAACAGGCGATCACATTGGCCACAGCACGGAAGGAACGGTACTTGGAGGCGCGTGCGCACAACGGCCTCGGCGATGTTCACCAGCGCAGGCGGGAAACGGAAGCGGCACAGGAACAGTGGCATCGAGCCGGGGATCTGTTGAGGCAGCTGGGAACGGTAGAGGCTGATCCTGCCCTGCTGGAAACGTCCAGCGGGACGTCCACACAGGACGCTGGAATCCCCGCTGCGCGCACCGGAGTCGGTTAGCGCGCCCCAGCCGTAGTCCGTCAGGTTCGGCCGGCGCACCGGAAACCGATGTTCCCGGTGGAGGTTTCCGGGGTGTTGGGCATCCTGGCGGATACGCGGTAGCGGCGACAGTAGGAGGCGTGGCAGAGGTACGAGCCGCCGCGCAGCGCACGGGCGGTGCCGGTCGGCGGACCACTGGGGTTCTCGCGGGGTCCGGTGACGTGCCACGTGGGGTGGAACCAGGCGGCGGTCCACTCCCAGACGTTACCGGTCATGTTGTACAGGCCATAGCCGTTGGGTGCGAAGGCGTCCACCGGGCAGGTAGCGAGGTAGCCGTCCTCCATGGTGTTGCAGGTGGGGAACTTGCCGTTCCACACGTTCATCCGGTGTCGGCCGCCGGGGCGCAGTTCGCGGCCCCAGGGGCAGTGCCGGCCTGTCAGCCCGCCGCGTGCGGCGTACTCCCACTCGGCCTCTGTTGGCAGGCGTCGTCCGGCCCAGGCGCAGTACGCGGTGGCATCGTTCCACGAGACATGCACCGCGGGGTGATCCTCGCGCCCCGCCAGGTCCGACCCCGGACCCTCGGGGTGCCGCCAGTCGGCCCCAGGGGCAGGAGCCCTCCGAAGACGAATGAGGCTCCGTACCGCTCGGCGTCGGTGAGGTACCCGGCGGCCTCGGCGAACGCGCGGAACCGGGCGTTGGTCACGCAGTGCGGATCGATGGCGAACGGGCTGACGCGGACGCGCCGCACGGACCCTCGCCGTCCGCGGGGTAGGCCACGGCGTCGTCGCTGCCCATGGCGAACCACCCGCCTTCCAGCGGCACGACTCCCAGTTGGGCAAACCTGTCCTCTGCCATGTCTTCGGCCCTATTCGCCGGCCTTCTTGCCTCGGTCATAGTCCCCGGCCTTCACCCGGCGGATATCGCCCGGCTTGGGTGAAGTGTCCAGCGGCACCCCCGGCGAGGTTGGAAGCTGGCTGACTGTGTGACCAGGCAGCTGTGTGGAGGATGCCATGGCCAAGGCCGTGCCCGGGCGGCAGCAGCGACGCGGCGTCGCCGTTCTGATGGGGCAGACGAGGGCTAGCTGAAGAAGAGGTAGGCGATGAGCACCAACGAGGTCCTGTTCGGGCTGGGCCTGATCGTGGTTCTCGCGGTGGGCTCGCAAGTGCTCGCCAGCCGCCTGCGTATCCCGGCACTGATCATCTTGCTGCCGGTGGGCTTCACGGCGGGCGCGCTGACGGCCGACGTCAATCCGGAACGCCTGTGGGGGGCGGCGTACCAGCCGCTGGTCTCGCTCGCGGTGGCGGTGATCCTCTATGACTCCGGCCTGTCGCTGGAGTGGGGCAAGATCCGCGGGCGTGCCCGCCGCGTGGTACCCCGCCTCGTGATCTGGGGGGTGCCGATCACGATGGCGTCCGCCGCGGCGTTGGCCGGCCCGCTGCTGGGTATGTCGACCGGGGCGGCGTTGATGACCGGCGCGGTCCTGGTGGTGTCCGGGCCGACGGTGGTGGGCCCGCTGCTGCGATTCGTTCGGCCGGCTGGCCGCCTGCAGCGAATACTGTCCTGGGAGGGTTCGCTGATCGACCCGGTCGGCGCCATCTTGGGTGCGGTGGTGTTCGAGACCGTGCTGGCGAGCACCCACGGCGGGATCAGCCACCCGGTGGGGCTGTTCCTGCTGTCCATCGGCATCGGCGCGGTCGGCGCGGCGGCCGGGGTCGCGGTGCTGTGGTTCTGCCTGTGCAAGCTTGATCTGGACGACGTGCTCAGCACCATGGCCCAGCTTGGGTGCGTGGTGGGGGTGGCGGCCGTCTGCGACATCGTCCGCGACGACACCGGGCTCATCGCCGCGCTTCTGATGGGGCTCGCGGTCGCGAACATGCGCGGCTTCGATGTCCCTGCCCGGCGGCCGTTCTTCGAGACCCTGGTGCAGCTGATCATCGGGGTCCTTTTCGTGTCGATCTCGGCCACCGTCACTCCCCAGTCGCTGCAGCACCTCGTGCTGCCCACATTCGGGCTCGTGGCCGTCCTGGTGCTGGTGATCCGCCCGCTGGTGGCCTTCCTTGCCACCTTCCGGACAGAGCTGACCAGGGGCGAACGTGCGTTCATCGGCTGGATGGCGCCGCGCGGCATCGTGGCCGCGGCCACCGCCTCGACCTTCGGGACCCAGCTGGCCGCGAACCACGTCGGCGGCGCGTCCAGGATCCTGCCCGTCTCCTTCCTGGTCATCGTCACCACCGTGGCCCTCTACGGCCTGACCGCGGTCCCGGTGGCCAGGCGGCTCGGCGTCACCCGCCCCGCCCGCAGCAGCCCGCTGCTGGTCGGCAGCGACCCGTGGGTCATCGACCTGGCTCGCGCCTTCCGCGCCGCCGGCCTGGACGTCCTCATGTGGGCCCCCTCCGACGACCAGCGCGCCCAGATCAAGCAAGCAGCCCTCCAACTGGCCCCCGGCGAACTGCTCGCCTCGGCCGTTGGCCAGGGCGCCGAGCTGGAAGGCATCACCGCAGTTCTCCTGCTCACCGACGAAGATCACTACAACGCGCTGGCCGCCATCAGCCTCGCGGGCAGCTCCAACACAACGGTCTATCGGCTAGCTCCCAGCCAGGGCGGCGTGGGCTCTTACGCCATCGGCGAAACGCTCTTCGGCCCGACCCTCACCCACCCGGCCCTGTCCGCCCGCTACACGAGCGGCGCCCACATCAGCACCAGATCATCTGACGGCGGGGTCCCCCCATCCGCCGACCTGTTGTTCCTGGTCAACGCCGAAGGAACGCTGATCCCGGCAACTACTTCCGGCGCCCCGGACCCCCGACCGGGTGACACCCTCGTCCTCCTGGGTCCGAGCTGAAACGGCGCGTATCGCTCGGCTTGGGTGATGCGCCGGGCGGCACGGCCGGCGAGCGTGGGAAGTCGGGCTGACATGTGACGAAGGACCTGTGTGGAGGATGCAATGGCCAAGCAGTTCAACGGCGTCGTGAACCTGGACGTCCGTGACTCGGTTCCGGACTGGCGTCCGTACGAGCAGCCGAAGGCGAAGCCCGGCACGCCGAATGTGGTCTACATCGTGCTCGACGACGTGGGGTTCGGCGCCCTGAGCTGTTACGGCGGGCCGATCGAGACGCCGAACATCGACCGGATCGCCGGGAATGGTCTTCGGTACGCGCAGTGGCACACCACGGCCCTGTGCTCCCCCACCCGCTCCTGTCTGCTCACGGGTCGTAATCACACCGTCAACGGCATGGCGTGCATCAGCGAGGCCGCCATCGGGTTCCCCAGCGCGAACGGGCACGTCCCGTCGGAATGCGCGACGCTCGCCGAGATGCTCGTCGACCAGGGCTTCAGCACGGCGATGGTCGGAAAGTGGCACCTGTGCGCCGAGGACGAGATGAACCTGGCCTCCAGCAAGCGGCACTGGCCGATCAGCCGCGGCTTCGAGCGCTTCTACGGCTTCCTCGGCGCGGAGACCAGCCAGTGGTACCCGAACCTGGTGCACGACAACCACAACGTCGAACAGCCGAAAAGTCCCGAGGAGGGCTACCACTTCAGCGTCGACATCACCGACAAGGCACTCGAGTTCGTCGACGACGTCAAGGCGGTCGCCCCGGAGCGGCCGGTCTTCCTGTACTACGCGCCGGGCTGCGCGCACGCCCCGCACCAGGTGCCGCGCGAGTGGATCGAACACTATCGGGGCCGGTTCGACGCCGGCTACGAAGAGATGCGCCGGCAGATCCTGGCCCGGCAGAAGGAACTGGGGTTGCTCCCGCCGAACACCGAACTGCCCCCGATCAACCCGATCGGGACTCCCGATACCCGGCGTGGCCCGGAAGGACAACCGTTCCCGCCGCTGGACTACACCCCTCCCTGGGACAGCCTTTCCGAGGACGAGAAGCAGCTGTTCGCTCGCATGGCCGAGACCTACGCGGGTTTCCTGACCCACTGCGACAGCCAGATCGGCCGCCTGCTGGATTACCTGGAGCAGATCGAGCAGTTGGACAACACGATTATCGTGGTGGTCTCCGACAACGGCGCCAGCGGCGAGGGCGGCCCCACCGGCTCGGTCAACGAGAACAAGTTCGCCAACGGTGTGCCCGACGACCTCGCCGAGAACGTGCGCATGCTGGACGACCTCGGCAGCCCCAAGACCTACAACCACTACCCGAACGGCTGGGCGATGGCATTCAACGCGCCGTTCAAGATGTGGAAGCGCTATTCGTTCAACGGTGGCATCTGCGACCCCTGCGTCATCGCCTGGCCAGCCGGGATCAAGGCAAGCGGCGAGATCCGCGACCAGTACCACCACGCCATCGACATCGTGCCCACCCTGCTGGACTGCCTTGGCATCCGGGAACCCGAGACCGTCAAGGGCTACACCCAGCACCCCGTCCAGGGCGTGAGCATGCGGTACAGCTTCGAGGAGAAGATGATCCCGACCGCCAAGCACACGCAGTTCTACTCGATGCTCGGCACCCGCGGCATCTGGCACGACGGCTGGAAGGCCGTCACCACCCACCCGGCCATCAGCGGCTGGAGCCACTTCAGCGAGGACACCTGGGAGCTCTACCACACCGACCGGGACCGCTCCGAATGCCACGACCTCGCGGCACAGGAACCCGCCAAGCTTCACGAGCTCATGGGTCTGTGGTTCCACGAGGCCGGTCTGAACCAGGCGTACCCGCTCGACGACCGCTCTGCCGTCGAGATCCTCACCACTCCGCGGCCCCAGATGACAGCACCGCGCAACCGCTACACCTACCGCCCCGGCGGCTCTGGGATTTCCGAGTCGGCTGCGCCGAGCGTCCGCAACCGCTCCTATTCGATCGGCGCTCTCGTCGACCTGCCCGGCCGGAGCGCGGCAGGTGTGCTGTTCGCGCACGGCAGCCGATTCGGTGGGCACGCGCTGTACGTCAGGGAGAACCGGCTGCACTACGTCTACAACTTCCTCGGCAGCGAGATGCAGCGAGTCAGCGCCACCGAGGAGCTGCCGACCGGCGAGAACATCATCCTCGCCGCCTCCTTCGACAGGGAAGGTGCGGACCCGCCCGGCACCGCCCACGGCACGCTCAACCTCTACTACGGCGACCGCAAGGTCGGCGAAGGCCGGATCCGGACCCAGCCCGGCAAGTTCAGCATCGCCGGTGAGGGCCTCAACATCGGCTGCGATCACGGAGACCCGGTCACCGACGACTACCCCGGCACCACCCCCTGGGCGTTCACCGGCGGAACACTCAAGCGGGTGGCGGTCGACGTCAGCGGTGAGCCCTACGTCGACCTGGAACGCGAGGCCGCCGCCATGCTCTCGCGCGAGTAGTGGCGACGCCGTACAGCGGGTGCTATCACGCTCATTTCACAGGGCCTGCGTTGAGCTGGACTGGCAGCCGCTTGTGAGGTGGTGATGGCGAACCGGGGAAGCGCGGTGGCGGTCAAGGTCGCCGTGGGGCTGCTGGCCGTGCTGGTGCTGGGGTTGACCGGTTACGGGTGGTCGGCCTATCGAGGCCTGGTCAACGGGCTGCGGACATCGCAGGCGCTGTCGGGCGAGACCACCTCCGCGGGTGCAGGCACCAACATCCTGATCATGGGCCTGGATTCGCGGCTGGACGAGAACGGCGACCCGCTCCCGCAGAACATCTACGACGCATTGCATGCCGGGGACGAGCAGAACGGTGGCTACAACGCGAATGTGCTGATGCTGCTCCACGTGCCCGGCCACGGCGGCAGGGCGACCTCGATCTCGATTCCGCGCGACGACTACGTCGATCTCGCCGGATGCCCGGACGGACAGTGCCAGGGCAAGATCAAACAGGCCTACGGGCTTGCCTTCGCCCAACGGTCCGGGGAGCTGGCAGCGCAGGGGGTGACGGATCACGCACAGCGGGAACAGCTGGCCAGGGAGGCCGGACGCAAAGCGGAAATCGATACCGTGCGCCAGTTCCTCGGCGGTGTCCCGATCGATCATTTCGTCGAGGTCACGCTCGTCGGGTTCTTCCAGATCGCCCAGGTCGTGCAACCGGTCACGGTCTGCCTGAACGAGGACACCCAGGACAGCTACTCCGGAGCGAACTTCCGCAAAGGGCAGCAGGAGATCGATGCCGCGCAGGCCGTGGCGTTCGTGCGCCAGCGGCGCGACTACGTCCACCCGGAGCTGAACTTCACGGATCTGGACCGGGAACGTCGCCAGCAGGCCTTCATCGCCTCCCTCGGCTACCAGCTCAAGCAGGGTGGTGCATTCGCCGACCCTGCGAAGCTCAACGGAATACTGGCGGTGGCGCAACGCAACATCGCGGTGGACGGCAATCTCGATCTGCTCTCCTTCGCGCAGCAGGCGGCCGGCCTTAGTAGTGGCAACGTCAGTTTTGTGACGCTGCCGATCGAGCATTTCGGCAGTGACCAGGCGGGTGAGAGCATCAACGTCGTAAACCCGGCGAGGATGCGCGCCACGGTGGCCCGGTTGCTGGGTCGAGGTGCGCCCCCTGCGCCGCAAGCTCCTTCCGCCAACGGCGATGCGCCGCCTGCCATAGCGGGTGGCGGCATCCCGTGCGTGAAATAGCGGCAGACAATCTCACATTTCCGGCAGTGGACATCCCGGTTCGCCGCACGCCGTGTTTTTCCGCATGCCACATAGCGAAACTGGCGCCGGACGGGTAACAGCAGCGTCGCTTATTGCGACTTCAAACGCGCCACAACTCTAGTGGCGTACGAGGACAGCGAGGCCTCAGCATCGCGGGGATGCCGGGGCCTCGCTATGCCTGCGCTTGGTTCGCCGGCAGTTTTTGACGCACTCGGCGCATTCCTCGTCGACATCCAACTCGACTGGGGAATCGGGAACTTCTTTCACGCGTAACAGGATCGTGGCCGCGTGCGACTTTCAGTCCGCCACGGCGACCTGTGGCACCTGATGGGTGTGTTGCCCCAGCACCGTGGGGGGTCCTGGGGCAACACACTTTTGTGTGTGTTGGGGTCGGCTTGGGTGGCGGTGCAGGTAGCGGCGTGGGCTGCGTGCCTGGTAGCAAGCGGCTTCGCCGGTCAGGAAACCGTCCGTGGCTTGTGGGCTAAGAGGTAGGCCTGTGGGGTCTTCTCCTGCTCCGTCGGCTCGCGGAGGAGCCGTGCGGTCACGACGATTCCCGCCTGGCACAGCTGTTCGGCGATCCGGTCGGGCGCCAGCCTGTAGGCGTCCAGTGAGACCCGGTGGCCGTAGCCCTGCTCGATGCGGCGACGCTCATTGCCGGCCTGGAACGCCAGCAACAGATGCGCTCCCGGCGCCAGCGTCCGATGGAACTCGGCGAACACGACAGGCAGCGACTCCGGTGGCGTGTGAATGATCGAGTACCAGGCGACGATGCCAGCCAGCTCTCCGTCGGACAGGTCGAGACCGGTCATCGACCCCACCTCGAACCGCAGGCCCGGATACCTTCGGCGGGCCTCCTCGATCATCCCCGGCGACAGGTCGATGCCGAACGCCGTGACCCCCAGGGACCTCAGGTGCGCCGTCACCCGGCCTGGACCACATCCGATGTCAGCGACCGGACCACCGTCGTCCGCTGCCGTCAGCTCGGCGAACGTCGCCAGCATCGCCCGGTCCAACGGCTTGCCCGCGAGTTCGGTCTCCAGGAGTTCGGCGTAGTTGGCGGCCACAATGTCGTAGGCCACCCGTGTGTCGGCCAGGTAAGCGGGTTCGGTCATGGCCGGACCGTACCGGCACACCCCGACAAGATGATCCTTTCGCACGGCACCGCCGCGGCCCGCACACTGGTGGGATGGACCAGCGTGTGGGGCGCACCGTCCGGGTCGAAGGTGTGGTGCAAGGCGTGGGGTTCCGGCCGTTCGTCCACGCGCTCGCCACCGAACTGGGGCTCGCCGGGCGCGTGGGCAACGACGTCCACGGCGTCTTCATCGAAATCGAGGGCCCACACAGCAGTGTCGACGGCTTTCTGGCGGCGCTGGCGCGCGACGCCCCACCACTGGCCGCCGTCGAGCGTGTCACCGCCACCGCCGTCGAACCGAGTGGGCGCAACGGCTTCACCATCGCATCGAGCCAGCCGGGCGGGCCACGGCAGACACTCGTCTCGGCGGACAGCGCGACCTGCGCGGACTGCCTGCGCGAGCTCAGCGACCCGGCCGACAGGCGGTTCGGCTACCCGTTCATCAACTGCACCAACTGCGGGCCACGGTTCACCATCGTCCGTGACGTGCCCTACGACCGGGCACTGACGACGATGGCTGCCTTCCGACTGTGCCCCGCCTGCGCCGCCGAGTACCACGATCCCACCAATCGCCGCTTCCACGCGCAGCCGGTCTGCTGCCCGGACTGCGGACCGCGGCTGCGGTTGACCGGCACGGACGGCCGCGAGGAGCCGGGCGACCCGATCGCGAAGGCCGCCACGGTTCTCCACAGTGGACAGATCCTCGCCGTCAAGGGGCTTGGTGGCTACCATCTCGCGGTACTCGCCAGTCACGATACCGCGGCTGCCACACTACGCCGCCGCAAGCATCGCGAGGACAAGCCGTTCGCCGTCATGGTGTCCGATATGGATGAATCGCGGAAGCTGTGCGCTGTGGACGATGTCGCGGCCGGCCTGCTCACCGGGCGGCGCAGGCCGATCGTGCTACTCCCCCGCCAGGACAGCGCACCCGTGGCCGCTGCGGTGGCGCCCGGTAACCGCGAGCTCGGCCTGATGCTGCCTTACACGCCGCTGCACCACCTGCTGCTGCACGCCACCGGTGCACCGATCGTGCTGACCAGTGGCAACACCTCCGACGAGCCGATCGCGTACCTGGACGAGGATGCCGTGCGGCGGCTGGCCGGCATCGCCGACGCGTTTCTGACACACGACCGGAAGATCCATGTCCGCACCGACGATTCGGTGGTCCGGCCGCTGTTCGGCCGCGCGTCGCCGGTGCGCCGCTCGCGCGGGTACGTGCCGGAGCCGGTCCCGCTGCACCGCCCGGCGCCTCGACCGGTACTCGGCTGCGGCGCCGAGCTGAAGAACACTTTCTGTCTGGCAAGGGGCCGGCATGCGTTCGTGTCGCACCACATCGGCGATCTGGAGAACTACGAGACCCTGCGGGCCTTCACGACGGGCATCGAACACTTCCGGCGCCTGTTCGAGATCGACCCGGTACTGGTGGCGCACGACCTGCACCCCGAGTATCTGTCCACAAAGCACGCCGTGCTGCTCGCCGAGCAGACCGAGGGTGTAGAGCTGGTCGGCGTCCAGCACCATCACGCGCACATCGCATCCTGCCTGGCCGACAACGGGGAGCCGGGGCCGGTGCTCGGTGTCGCGCTGGACGGTCTAGGCTACGGCACCGACGGCACCATCTGGGGTGGGGAAATACTGCTCGCCGACCTGGCGTCCTTCCAGCGACTCGGCCACCTGGAACCGGTCCCGCTGCCCGGCGGGACCGCCGCCATCCGCCAGCCGTGGCGGATGGCCGCGGCCTACCTCGCCGCCGCGTTCGGCGATGCCCTACCACCGGCACTGGACGTGCTGCGGCGCAACGAATCCCAGTGGCCAGGTGTGCTCTCGCTCGCCCGCGGAGCGGTGAACTCACCGCTGACCTCCAGTGCGGGGCGGCTGTTCGACGCCGTGTCGGCACTGCTCGGGCTACGCGACACGATCAACTACGAAGGGCAGGCCGCAATCGAGCTGGAGCAGCTGGCCGACCCGGCCGAACGCGGCGGCTACCACGCCACCGTGTCCGGCTCGAGTCCACTGCGGATCGCCGGCGCCGACCTGGTACGCGCGGCGGCCGAGGACCTGCTCCGCGGCGTCCCGCCCGCCGTGATCGCGGCGCGGTTCCACAACGGTGTGGTCGACGCGGTCGTGCGGGCGTGCGTGCACCTGCGCCAGGCCACCGGCATCGGCACCGTCGCGCTCTCCGGCGGCGTGTTCCAGAATGTCCTGCTACTGACCAGAACGGTGGAACAGCTGCAGCGCAACGAGTTCCGTGTCCTCACACATGCGAGGGTGCCGGCCAACGACGGCGGGATCAGCCTGGGGCAGGTGGCCGTCGCCGCCGCCATCGACCGCTGACTCACATGCGTTCGATCTTCATGTAACGCACCAGTGCGGGGTACTCCTTCCAGGCCAGCGCGGCGCACCCCGCGACGAGCGCACCAATGGCGACGAACAACAGTTTCCGTCCTTTCACGACTCCTCCTCCACTCGATGGTTTCCGTTCAGCCCGGCGGTAGGTTGGGCATGACGGGCAGGATGGGATTGTGCTTTTTCGGGCTCACCCCGGTGGAGCGCCGCGCATCGGCGGTGCCGTCTCTGTGGTGCCCGCCCTGCCTGTCGTACCCACCGGTGGAGTTGCCCTGGTGCACTCCCTTGGTGTGCGCGGAAGCGTCCGGTTTGACGTCAGGCTTGCCGACCCGGATCTCAGCCATGTCCGTTCCCCTTTTCCCTTGTGTGCTGCCGGTCGAGTTCGGCGAAGAAGTCGTCGATCGCCGGCCAGACGTGACTACCGCCGGACAACCCTTGCCATTCCCGGCGAATCACTGCCACCAGCCGGTAGCAGTCGTCGATCGGTACGATCCAGTGCTCATGCCGCCCACGTGCGGTGTTGACCAGCAGCGCCTGCACGCCGGGTGACAGCTTCGCGAGCGGCGGGCAGCTTCGCCGCATCGCCTGCCACGCCTCGGCCTCGACCTCCCACTGCGTTGCGCCGACCGGGCTCGGATAGTGAGCCACAACGGTGCCGTCAGGCTGCGGGACGAAGAACGCCAGACCGACCGGCACCCCGAGGTCCTGCGGCGGCAGCTCGGACAACCGCACCCGCTCCTCCGGGACGAGCCGGTAGTGTCCCCGGCCCGCAGCGTCCTTTTCGAACAGCAGTGTGCATGCGCGGCAAGTGCACAGCAGCTCGCCGCGTTGCTCGTCGAGCACATGGCGATGCCGTTCCGGCAGGTCCGCCGCGCACAGGTCGCAGCGTTCCGGCGCGGCGGGCACATCGGCGGCGGAGCGCCGGATGGCCCGGTGCAGCGCGCCCGAGGGTCCGGTCATCGCCCTGCCGCACCCGCCCCCGTGCGCAGGCCGAGCGACTCGATCGGGATGAACGCGGTGTCGTGCTCCCCGGCCGGCACCACCATCGTGACGTCGGTCAGTTCCGGTGCGACAGCCAGCACCGCCTGGCGGACCGCGTCCCGCACACCGGATGCCGCGGAGCCACAGCCACCCGTCGAGAGCGTCACCGTCGCCACGCCGTGCTCGATGCCGGCCAGTGCGATCTCGCCGCCGCCGTCGGTCACCGCGGTGCGCAGCTCGTCGATGACGCGAGCGACACGGCGGTGAACCGGTTCGGGGTGGATGTCGTGCAGCACCAGCAAATGCCCGAGCAGCTCGTCGCCGACGAGAGTTTCCAGCAGCGTGGGCACCTCGGCCGCGTAGCCGGTGGCGCGAGCCAGTGCCTCGCCGTAGACCTGGGCGAGTTCGGTGATCGCCGCCAGCGCGAGCTCACCGGCCGGGCCCGGGATCTCCTCAACCTGTTCCAGTACCTCGTCCAGTCGCGCGAGCCGCTCCCGCACGGCCTCGTCGCGCAACCGGCCGTCCTCAGCCATGGCTTGCTCCCCACATGGGCGAGTGCAGCTTCTGGATCGTGCGCCCCTTGCCGAGGTACATGTGCACACCGCAGGGCAGGCATGGGTCGAAGCTGCGCACGGCACGCATGATGTCGACGCCGCGGAAGTTCTCCGGGCCGTTCTCCTCGAAGATCGGCATGTTCTGCACGGCGTCCTCGTATGGTCCCGGGGTGCCGTAGCTGTCGCGCGGGCTGCCGTTCCACGGCGTCGGCGGGTACGGGTGGTAGTTGGCGATCTTGCCGTCCTTGATCACCAGGTGGTGGGACAGCACGCCACGGACCGCCTCGTGGAAACCGCACCCGATGGCCTCGTCGGGAACGTCGAAGTCGGTGAACACCTTGGTGTCGCCGCCACGCACGCGTCCGAGACCGTCCTCGATGAAATGCAGCGCCATCGCGGCAGCGTAAGCCACGAAGTAAACCCGGGCCCGGTTGCGCTCGATCGCGTTGGACCACTGTGGAATGGTCCACTCGAGCGTCTGCTCCGGCAGCGTGCGGCTCTTCGGCAGGGAAATCTGCACGCTCCGACCGGTGGCCTTGACGTAGGGCGTGTCCACGAGCCCCGCGAGCGCCGTGGTGTAGAGCCGGGCGAAGGGCCCGCCGCCGGTGTCGAGCGCGAGGTGCTCGCCGCTGTTCTTGTCGAACCAGCGGGGGCTCATCACCCAGCTGTACTTGTCCTCGAAGTCGCGCTTCTGCGGTTCGGGCAGTGTGGTCTGGTTCCATGGGTGCCGGATGTCGACGGGGTTGCCGAGCGGGTCGCGAGTGACGAACGGCTGCTCGTTCACCCAGTCCTTGTAGTACGAACTGCCGAGCAGGATCCGGATGCCCAGGTTGATGTCGACCAGATCAGTGGTCAGCAGGTTCCCGTCCACCACAACACCGGGCGTCACGTACATCGCCCGGCCCCAGTTCGTCATGTTCTCGTACCGGTAGTCGACGACGTCGGGGTTCTGGAAAGTCCCCCAGCACCCGAGCAGCACGCGGCGGCGGCCTACCTCTTCATAACCGGGCAGAGCCTCATAGAAGAAGTCGAACACGTCGTTGTTCAGCGCAACGGATTTCTTCACGAAATCGAGAATGTCGAGCAGCCGGGTGAGGTAGTCGGTGAACAGCGTCGGCTCGGGCATGGTTCCCACACCGCCGGGATAGATCGTCGACGGGTGCACATGCCTGCCCTCCATGAGACAGAACATCTCGCGGGTGACCCGGCTGACTTTGAGCGCCTCCTTGTAGACCTCACCTTCGAACGGGTTGAACGCGCGCATGATGTCGGCGATGGTGCGGTAGCCGTGGATTCCGGCGCCCGGTGCCTCCGTGCTCTCTGCCCGCCGCAGGACGCTCGGGTTGGTGTCCTTGACCATCGCCTCGCAGAAGTCGACGAAGACGAGGTTGTCCTGGAAGATCGTGTGGTCGAACATGTACTCGGCGGCCTCACCGAGGTTGATGATCGTGTCGGCCAGCGGCGGGCTTTTGATGCCGTAGGCCATGTTCTGCGCGTACACCGAGCACGTGGTGTGGTTGTCCCCGCAGATTCCGCAGATGCGGCTGGTGATGAAACCGGCGTCGCGAGGGTCCTTGCCCTTCATGAACACCGAGTACCCGCGAAACAGCGACGAGGTGCTGTGGCACTCGGTCACCAGCTGGTTGGCGAAGTCGATCTTCGTGTAGACCCCGAGGTTGCCGATGATGCGGGTGATCGGGTCCCAGGCCATCTCCATGATCTGCGGTTGTTGTCGGGTGCCGGCGCGCGCCCGCTCGGTTGCGGTCATTGTCACCTCTCCTGGGTTGCCTTTGGCTTTCTGTCAGAACGCTCGGTGGCTTCCGGTCGCGCGCGCGGTGGGCTCTGCACGCCACCGCGGGTTGTAACCGCTGGTGAGTTCGTCGCGGTTGTGCCGCCACCTGGGTTCTCTGTTCGCGGTGTGGTTGGTGATGCCCCGCAGCCGCCGGATGAACGCGCCGTACGGCTTGACGATCATCGACGACAGACTGCTGCCGGGGGGCATGTCCATGAACGGCATGAACTTGTCCGGGAAGCCGGGCATGGTGCAGGCGATGCAGATGCCGCCGACATTGGGGCAGCCGCCGAGGCCGTTCATCCAACCGCGCTTGGGGACGTTGCAGTTCACCACAGGACCCCAGCAGCCGACCTTCACCTGACATTTGGGCGAGTTGTAGTCCTCGGCGAAGTCGGCCTGCTCGTAGTAGCCGGCCCTGTCGCATCCTTCGTGGACGGTCTTGCCGAATATCCACTGTGGACGCAACAGGTCGTCCAGCGGCGGGGGCGGCGCGAGGCCGGCCGCGTGGTAGAGCACCCAGACGAGCGTCTCCATGAAGTTGTCCGGCTGCACCGGGCAGCCCGGCACGTTGACGATCGGCAGGCCGCCCGCGGAGGTGAACTCCCAGCCGAGGTAGTCGGCAAGGCCCATACAGCCGGTCGCATTGCCTGCCATCGCGTGGATCCCGCCATAGGTGGCGCAGGTCCCGATCGCGACGACCGCCCACGCCCGCGGCGCCAGCCGGTCTATCCACCAGTTCAGGGTCAGCGGCTCACCGGTGTCGGGATCGTTGCCGAAGGAGGTCCAGTACCCGTCGCCGTTGATGTTCTCGTTGGGGATGGACCCCTCGATCACCAGGATGAACGGCTCCAGCTCACCTCGCACCGCCGCACGGTACGGCGCAAGGAACTCCTCACCGCCCAGCGTCGGCGAGAGGACCTTGTTGTGCAGGTGGACCGTCGGCAGGCCAGGCACGAGCCCGGTGACCACGTCCTCGATCGCGGGTTGACTGGCTGCGGTGACCGCGACCGTATCGCCGTCGCAGCTCATCCCCTCGGAAATCCACAGAATGTGCATCTCGTCGAAACCGGATGCCTCCGGCCGTCGCTGTGTCGCTGCGGTCATCTCCCGTCCCTTCCGTTCGAGCGGCGGTGCGCCGCGAGATCCAGCACGAGTCGCGCAGCCTCCCCCACGGCTGCGCGCACCGGCTCCGAGAGCTCCATGCGCTCGTCGACGACGGCAGGCCGGCAACCGACCACGAGCACCTGGTCGAGCACGCCCGGTGCGGTGCCGCCGAGCATGCGGAGCATGCGCAGCACCGCGGCGGGATCCATCCCGTGCGCGTCCGGGGTCGCCGGCAGGTCCGCGCCGCTGTCGTCGCCGCGGGGGTCCACTTCGAGCACCACGACGGTGCCGGGCGGCTCGTCCACCGGGACGGCATCGACCATGATCAGCGTGTCGAAACGACCGTCCAGCAGTTCGTAGGCCAGGTGCATGCCACGGATTCCGTAGTCGGCGACCACCACCCCGGCCGGCAGTGTGCACTGTGCCAGCCGGCGGGCGACGGCGACGCCGAACCCGTCGTCGCCGAGGAAGACGTTGCCGACTCCGGCGACGAGAACGCCGCGCTCGGTGGTCATGGCGGCTCGCATTCGCTGTCGAGCGGCACCAGCTCATCCGGCGAGAAGTGGTAGTAGCGGCCGTACCACTCGTGCACGTCGGCTCCCGGATCGTCGTCGACGACCACCGCGACGTGCCGGCTGCCGTCGACATCGGTGAGGACCGCCTCGACCCGGCCGTTCCGGCCTGTCAGGAACATGTCGTGCACATCGGTGCCGGTCGTTCGCGGACATAGCCGTACCCGGCTGCCCTTGCTGACGCGGACGCCGTCGACGACCACCGCATCGGTGTCGGGGTGAATCAGCTCGTCGGCGCCGGGTTCCCACCACGGCGCCGATGTCGCCGCGGGGCGCAGCGTCCGGATCGCGCCGTGCAGCCGTTCCAGTACCTCACGCGGGAGCGCCTCGACCCGGTCGATGATCGCTGCCGCACGCGCGTCCGTGGCTCGCGCCTCCTGTTTCTCCTCGTCGGTCAGCACGCGGGTGCGCAGCGACAGGATCTCGTCGATCTCGGTCGCGTCGAACAGATCGCCGGGGCTTTCCGGACTCACCTGCGGATGGTCGTACATGAGGATCGGTGAGGACAGCAGCACATCGCGCTCGCCCTGCGCCCCGGCAAGCACAGGGAAGGTATGTATGTTCTGGCAGAGCTTCGCTGCCACCGCCGCCCACTCGGGTGGGTCCAATAGGGACAGGAACGTTCCGCCGTCGACGCCGAGCAGCGAATGCGTCGCCACCAGGCTGACCCGCAACGCGTCCGGCCGTGGCGCGCCGGCAGGCGGCCCGTCGGCGACGTTGGCGATCGCCAACCGCAGCCGCAGCAACGGAAACGGCGCATCCGCCTCCTCGGCCTCCAGCCGCACACTGGCGTGCACCGGCCAGCGGGTCCGGACCAGTCTGCCGCTGTCGCCGAGTGGCATCGTTTCCTCACCGCCGGGCGCGACGACGTCCATGGTGCGCGGTGCGTCTCGCAGGTCCCCGACCGTGGCGGTGAGGTCGTACTCGCGGGCCACGGCCTCGTCGAACGTGAGGTGGCGCTGCCCGTCCACCGTGAGCTCGTCGACGGTCTCGAACGTGCCGTCCGGCGAGCGAACCTGGAGCCACCGGTGCTGCAGCTGCAGGAACCGGAGTCGCATGTGGATGGTTGCCGTCCCGGGCGCCTCCAGAAGGCACTCGGTCTGCTGGCGCCACGCGTCCGACGAGCCGACGACGCTGGTGTCCGCCCGCGCGTCCGGCGACAGCCACTGCGGCGGTGCGAGCACACCGAACTGCCAGCGCACCCGGTTCTTGCCCGACGACCGGCGGTACGGGTAGAGCAGATAGCCCTCGTACAGCACCGCGTCGGCGACCGCGCGCGCCGCCTCGAACGCCGGTGTGGCGCTCATCGGGCGACCCGCACGGTGTCGGCGAAGGCACGGCGCCGCCTGCCGAGCCAGGTGTACCACCCGGCGAGCCCGTCACCGCGGGTCGCCGACACCGCGAGCACCTCGGCGGCGGGATTGACCTGCCGCAACTGCGTGCGGAAACGGCCGGGGTCGAAGTCGAGGTAGGGCAACAGGTCGACCTTGTTGAGCAGGACGACGTCGGCGGTGCGGAACATGTGCGGGTACTTCAGCGGTTTGTCCTCCCCCTCGGTGACGGACATGACCACCGCCCGATGGTCCTCGCCGAGGTCGAACAGCGCCGGGCACACCAGGTTGCCGACGTTCTCCACGAAGACCATCGAGTCCGGCGCCGGGTCGAGCTCGCGCAACGCCCCGGCGAGCATGCCCGCGTCGAGGTGACAACCTGCGCCGGTGTTGAGCTGAACGGCGGGGCAACCGGTGGCGCGGATGCGATCGGCGTCGAGCGGGGTCGCCTGGTCGCCCTCGATCACCCCCAGCGGTAGGTCGTCGCGCAGGTCGGCGATCGCCCGTTCCAGCAACGTGGTCTTGCCGGAGCCCGGCGAGCTCATCAGGTTCACCGCGAGGATCGACCGTTCCCGCAGCCAGGTCCGGTTGTGCCCGGCCAGATGGTCGTTCTTGGCCAGCACCTGTTGTTCCAGCACAACGGTTTTACCGATCTCGTCGCAACCGCAGGTACCACACATGTCAGGCCACCTCCACGGAAAGGATTCGCAGCTCGTTGCCGGCCAGCACCTCGACGCTGGCGCTGCCGCACCGGCACAGCAGGATCGGGTAGTCGAGTTCGAACTCGCTCCCGCAGTCGCCGCACCGGGCCCGGCCCATCGGCTCGTCGATGTCCAGCCGGGCGCCCGCCACCGTCGTGCCTTCGGCGACCAGGTCGAAACAGAACCGGACCGCGTCCGCCACGACGCCGGAGAGCCTGCCGATCTCCAGCCGCACGCTGGACACCGTCGTGTCGTCGAACCGTTCGGTGACGGCGTCGACGATGCTCTGGGTGATCGCCAGTTCGTGCATGGCTCAGCAGATTCTCGGCAGCGGGTCGCCGACCAGCAGGTCGACGATCCTTGTGCCACCGAAGGTCGTGTTGAGAAGGACCAGCCCCGGTGGGTCGGCCTTCACCCGGCCGATCATTGCGGCCTGCGCGCCGAGCGGATGACTACGCAGCGCCGCCAGCGCCGCATCGGCCTCGGCGCCGTCGACAACGACGACGATCCGGCCCTCGCATGCGACGTAGAGCGGGTCGATGCCCAGCAACTCGGCCGCTCCCCGTACCTCGTCGCGCACCGGGATGGCGTCCTCGTCGACGACGACGGCAACGTCCGCGGCCCTGGCGATCTCGTTGAGGATCGTGGCCACCCCGCCCCGGGTGGCGTCCCGCAGCGCCCGCACGCCCGGGACCGCCGCGAGCAGACCGGCGACCAAATCGTTGACCGGCGCGGTGTCCGAGACGAGGTCGGCATCGATGTCCAGCTCGCCACGGGCGAGCATGATCGTGATGCCGTGTTCGCCGATGGGGCCGGACACGAGCACCGCGTCACCGGCACGGGCGGTCGCGACACCCAGCTGGCCTGGCCGGTTCAGTACGCCGACTCCGGCGGTGTTGATGTAGCAGCCGTCGGCCTTGCCCCGCTGCACCACCTTGGTGTCCCCGGTGACCACCTCGACACCTGCCACTCGCGCGGCCGCGCGCATCGACTGGACCACCCTGGTGAGATCGGCGACGGGGAAACCCTCTTCGAGGATGAACCCGGCGGTCAGGTACTTCGGTGTCGCTCCGGACACGGCGAGGTCGTTCACAGTGCCGTTGACCGCGAGGTCGCCGATCGTGCCGCCGGGGAAGAACAGTGGCGACACCACGAAGGAATCCGTCGTCAACGCCAGCCGGGTACTTCCGAGATCCAGCTGGGCCGCGTCTTCCAGCGGTTCGAGCAGCGGGTTGCGGAACGCATCCAGGAAGATCGCCTCGACCAGGGTCTGGGTCGCCTTGCCGCCGGAGCCGTGCGCGAGCGTGATGCGCTCCTCTCGCACGCGTGGCCGTGCCCGGCGCACCCGGTCGATACGGTCGAGCACCAACTGCTCACGACTGTCTCGTGTGGACATCGCCGCGGACGTCGCATCGTTCACCCAGCGCTCGCCTCCCTCACTCGCTGCCGGCTGAACCGGCCGAAGTTGTAGTACGCGGCACACGCGCCCTCGGGCGACACCATGCAGGTCCCGATCGGCGTCTCCGGGGTGCATGCGGTGCCGAACACCTTGCACTCCCACGGTTTGAGCACGCCTTTGAGGACCTCGCCGCACTGGCAGGACTTCGGATCGGCGACGCGGACGCCGGGCACGGCGAACCTCCGCTCGGCGTCGAACGCCGCGTAGTCGTCCACTACCCGTAGTGCTGAGTGCGAGATGAAACCGAGGCCACGCCACTCGAAGTACGGGCGTAGTTCCAGCACCTCGCCGATCGCCCGCAACGCCGCGAGGTTGCCCTGCCACGGCACCACCCGCGAGTACTGGTTCTCGACTTCCGCGCGGCCCTGCACGAGCTGAAGCATCAAGAGGTAGATCGACTGCAGGATGTCCAGCGGCTCGAACCCGGCGACCACCACCGGTTTGCCGTACTCCTGAGCGATGAACTCGTAGGGCCGGCAGCCGATCACTGTGGACACGTGCCCCGGCCCCAGGAAGCCGTCCAGCCGCAGGTCCGGCGAGTCCAGGATCGCTCTGATCGCGGGAATGATCGTGACGTGGTTGCAGAAGATAGAGAAGTTCCCGATACCTTCGGCGGCAGCACGTAGCACAGTCATCGCTGTCGACGGCGCGGTGGTCTCGAAGCCGATGGCCATGAAGACGACCTGCTGTTCCGGGTTGTGCCTGGCGATCGCGAGCGCGTCCAGCGGCGAGTAGACCATCCGGATGTTGGTGCCCTCGGCGTTGGAGTCGAAGAAGTTCCCACCGCTGCCGGGAACCCGCATCATGTCGCCGAACGAGGTCATCAGCACGCCTGGCTGCCGCGCGATGTGGATCGCGTCGTCGACCCTGCCCATCGGGATCACGCACACCGGGCAGCCCGGCCCGTGCACCAGCGTGATCTGCTCGGGCAGGTAGTCCTCCAGGCCGTGTTTGTAGATCGTGTGGGTGTGCCCGCCGCACACCTCCATGAACTTGTACTCACGGCCGGGCTCGCACAGCGCCGTGATCTTCGCGGACAGTGCCCGCGCCTTGTCCGCGTCACGGTACTCGTCGACGAAACGCATCCGCTGGAGCTCCTATTCGATTCGTGAGTCTCGAAGGGCGGCAACCTCGTCCTCATAGGACTGTCCGATTTCTTCCAGGAAATCGAGAACGGCCTTGGCCTCCGCTTCATCGATCTTGGACAGCGCGAAGCCGACGTGGATCAGCACCCAGTCACCTGCCACCGGCGGTTCGCTGAGCAGGCCGATGTTGACCGACCGTTTCACCCCGCTGACCACCACCTTGGCGATATCGGGTCGATCGGCGCCGACTTCGACGATCTCTCCGGGAATTGCCAGGCACATTGGTGGTCTCCGTTTCACGCGGCCGGCTGGCCTACAGCGGCGATGGTGAGCTCCCACAACGCGTGGTACACAGTGGTCTGTGCTTCCTGGACACGATGTACCGACGGCGAGGGAATCACGAACAGGTAGTCGATACTGTCCAGCTCCGCCATCTTCCCGCCGTCGTAGCCTGCGATGCCGATGGTGAGCAGGCCACGCCGGGCGGCCTCGTCGAAGGCGCGGAGCAGGTTCGGCGAGTTGCCGCTGGTCGAGAGCCCGACCGCGATGTCGGCGGACCTGGCGAAGGCGCCGAGCTGTCTGGAGAACACCAGGTCGAACCCGACATCGTTGGACAGCGCGGTGATCACGGCGATGTCGTTGGTGAGCGCGAAAGCCGGCAGCGGCGGCGCCGTACCGCCCGGGCTCAGGAACAGGCTGGCGAGATCCTGGGCGTCGGTGGAGCTGCCGCCGTTGCCGAACGACAGCAGCCGTCCGCCCGCCGCGAACCGGGCGGCCATCGTCCGTGCGCACTCGGCCAGGCGCGCGCCGTCACGGTCGAGAACTGTTCGGCGCAATGTCAGTATCTCGGCCACCTTGTCCACAGTGGATTGACGGACCTCGGCCTGCACGGCGGCCGGATCGGCGCGGCCGGAGTACAGAAAGGGATAGAGCGACTCCACGGAGGTCGCCGGTTGCGCCCCGTCCCGGTCAGTCATCGCGGTCACGCCCCACCACGGCGATGGCTTCGCCGGCGTGAACCAGGACCGTGTCACCGACGTCCGCCGTGACGAGCGCGACGCTGATCTCCTCACGCCGCCCGGCTCCGGCGTCGACCAGGGCAAGCGCGGCGTCGCGCAGCTCCAGCACGGTCACCGGTACCGCGGTGTCCGAGCAGGTGATACACGCACCGTCGGCGCAGGGCTCCGTGGTCATCGGACCACCATCCCCGTTTCGAGAACACCGGGCTGCTCGAAGAACACGTGCACCAGTTCCCACAGGATGTGGTAGGTGGTGACGTGCACCTCCTTGACGATCCTGGGGTCGGACGACCTGGCGACCAGCACGTGGTCGGCGGCGCCGGTGGCAGCGATGGCGCCGCCGTCCCCGCCGGCGAGCGCGACGGTCAGCATGCCCTGCCCCCGCGCGTAGGCGAGGCCGCGCAGGACGTTCTCGCAGTTGCCGTCCGTCGACAGCGCCAGTGCGATGTCCGCCGGATCGGCGAGGAAACGCAGCTGATGCGTGAACACCTCGGCCAGGCCCTGACGGTTCGCCACTCCGGTGAGGGTCGCGACGTCCGCCGTCAGCGACAACGCCGGCAGGGCGCGTTTGCCGACGATGACCGGATGTACGAACTCGACCGCCACGTGCTGCGCGTCCGTACTCGGGCCACCGTTGCCGAACACCACGAGCTTGCCGCCGTGACGAAACCGGTCAGCCATGGCCTGACACGCCAGAGCGACATCGTCGGCATGCTCGGCGAGCTGCTCGATCGGCGCGGTTCGCCGTTCGAAGAGAGCGGCTACCGGATCGGTTTCCGAGCCGGCCACTGCTGCCGGTGGCCCCATGAATGATCCTTTCTGGACTCCTCGATTTTCCTGAGTTCTCCATTGAACAGCAGCAGGCCTGCCGACGGCAGGGGACGAACCATCCGAGGCTCAGACCAATTTTTCAAGCCAGCGCCGGAAAGTTTTTCGCGCTGATCTCGAATAGGCCGTCTGATATGTACGATCACCCTACGTACGATGATTCATAGTGGAAAGTCATCTCGATCATGGACAGCGGTCAGGTCCAGGTCGACTGCAGGACACCTGATGTTCAGCCGGCGCGGAGACGATCCGGCGTGTTCAGTCCGTGAGCCCAGGAGGCCAGGTGTCCCACCATCACCATCATGACGACCATCACCATCACCACGATCACCACCATCACGGGCCCGCCCCGGCCAGTGACCCCGAGATTCCCGATGCCGAACTGTCGCCGGCCGACCGGAGCCGCCGGTCGTTCCTGCGCAACGTCGGTCTGGTAGGCGCCGGGGTCGCCGCCGCGACCGGCGGGCAACTGCTCGGCCAGGCCCCGCCGGCCGCGGCGTCGCCGTCGCGAGCGCGCGGCGGCGAATTCCTCTGGCAGGCAGGCGATCACCACATCCACACCAAGTACAGCATGGGCTCGGACGCGCCGTACCGCATCGACCAGCAGGCGACCGCAGCCGCACGCTACGGGCTGAACTGGATCGTCATCACCGACCACGGTGGCGTGAACCACCAGAAGTTCGGTGTCTCGCAGACGCTGGCCGACGTCAAGCTGTGCCGCGACCAGAACCCGGACCTGCTGGTCTTCCAGGGGCTCGAGTGGAACGTGCCCGCCGGTGAGCACTGCACCATGTTCGTGCACCCCGGCCAGAACGAGGAGGCCGTGCTCAGCGAGTTCGAGCAGTTGCACGACGCCTCGATCAACGGCACCAGAAACAGCTCCCCCGCCAACGAGGCGAAGGCCGTAGAGGCCATCCGCTGGCTCGGGCAGCAGGTCCGCTCCGGCCGGGTCCCGATCGGGCTGACCGTGGTGCACCACCCCTCGCGCGTGGGTGCGTACGCGCCGTCGGAGTTGCGGGCGCTGCGTGATGCCGACCCGTCGGTCGCCATCGGCATGGAGGGCGCACCCGGCCACCAGGCGAACAGCATGCCGGCCGCCATGGGCGGGCCCGCGAGCGGACGCGGCGGGTACAGCAGCAGCCCCGGTTCCAACTCCTTCACCGGCTACCCGCTGGAGTCCTACCGGACCTTCGGCGGCTTCGACTGGCTCACCGCCAAGCTGGGCGGGGTCTGGGACACCATGCTCGCCGAGGGCCTGCCGTTCTGGATCACCGCGACCTCCGACAGCCACCAGGTGCTGAACGACACCTGGCGCTACGGCGGTGGCCCGGTCGGCGAGAACGTGCCCGACCCGGTGTTCACCAGGACACCGATCGCGGGCCGCGGCGACTTCTGGCCCGGCCAGTACAGCCGCACCCATCTGGGCCTGCGCAAGTTCGACTACCTCTCGGTGATGCGGGCGATGCGCGCGGGGCGGATCTGGGTCGACCACGGCCAGCTGATCGACAGCCTCGACGTCTCGGTCGGCGGGGACAACGGCCACTACCGCGGCACGCTCGGCGAGGTCGTCACCGCCCGCCGCCGCGGCTCGGTGGACGTGAAGATCCGGATCGGGCTGCCCGAGCGGCCCAACAACAACGGCGACGAGCCTCGGCTGCGCCGCGTTGACCTGATCGCCGGCGCGGTCACCGGCCCGTTGCGCGACGCCAACACCATCAGCGCACCCCGCACGCGGGTGGTCAAGTCCTTCGAGGTTCGGCAGAAGAAGGGCTTCGTCGAGCTCAGCCACCGGTTCCGCAATGTCGACGAGTCGTTCTACCTCCGTATTCGTGGTACTGACGGCCGGTTCTCGGCGCCCGGCTCGATCGAGCCGCGGCAGGACCCGATCGGCGGCGTCGACCCGTGGACCGACCTGTGGTTCTACAGCAACCCGGTCTTCGTCGAGGTCAAGGGCGGCAAGCCGGTGAACGGCCCGCACTGGCTGGCGACGCGGGACTGATCACGTCCGGGTACCGGCAGCGCTGCCGGTACCCGGTTGGTGACACGACCCACCCTGGCGCAAAGAAGTTCGGTGTGCCTAAACTTCGAATTTGGGCGACTTAACTCTGTGAGGGTGGCGGTATGGCGGTCGAGACGGGCACCCGGGCAACGCTGGCACGCGCCAAGAGCGGATTGTTACTGCTCGGCCCCGCCTTCGTCGCCGCGATCGCCTACGTCGACCCCGGCAACGTCGCATCCAATGTCAGCGCGGGCGCCCAGTTCGGCTACCTGCTGGTCTGGGTCATCGTCGTCGCGAACCTGATGGCGGGCCTGGTGCAGTACCTGTCGGCCAAGCTCGGCCTGGTCACCGGCCTGTCATTGCCCGAAGCGCTGCGAGAACGCCTCGGCAGACCCGCCCGCCTCGGCTACTGGGTGCAGGCCGAACTGGTCGCCATCGCCACCGACCTCGCCGAGGTCGTCGGCGGCGCGATCGCGCTCTACCTGCTTTTCGACCTGCCACTGCTCGTCGGCGGAGCCATCACGGGCGCCGTCTCGCTCCTGATGCTCGCCGTCTACGACCGGCGCGGGCCACGCGGTTTCGAGCGAGTGATCACCGGTTTCCTGCTGGTCATCGCGTTCGGATTCCTCGTCGGCGTCTTCGTCGAGCCGCCGTCGGCCGCAGACGCCGCGGCAGGGCTGGTGCCGCGGTTCAGCGGAGCCGAGAGCGTTCTGCTCGCGGCCGCCATGCTCGGCGCCACCGTCATGCCGCACGCCGTCTACCTGCACTCGGGGCTCGCGCGCGACCGGCACGGTCACACCGGGGGCACACGACTGCGCCGACTGCTGCGCGCGACCAAGGTTGATGTCACGGTCGCCATGCTGCTGGCCGGTGCGGTGAACCTGGGGATGCTGCTGCTCGCGGCGACCAATCTGCAGGGGCTCGACGGGGTCGACTCGATCGAAGGCGCACACAACGCCATCCAGAACGCGCTCGGCCCCGCTGTCGCGCTGCTGTTCGCGGTCGGCCTGCTGGCTTCCGGCCTCGCCTCCACCTCCGTCGGCGCCTACGCCGGTGCGATGATCATGCAGGGCCTGCTGCGCAAGCGGGTTCCGCTGCTGCTGCGCCGCCTGGTGACGCTCGTGCCGGCTCTCGTCGTGCTCGCCGCGGGTGTCGACCCGAGCCGGGCGCTGATCCTGTCGCAGGTGGTGCTTTCCTTCGGGATTCCGTTCGCGCTGGCGCCGCTGGTCCGGCTCACCAGCGACCGCGGGCTGATGGGCGACAACACCAACCACCGCCTGACCACCGCGGTGGCGTGGCTGGTCGCGGCGGTGATCATCGTGCTGAACATGGCCCTGCTCTACCTCACCTTCGTCCCCGCATAGAGGGTGTCGCTCACAAGCCGGCCGGTGTCCCGGCGCGCCGGCGCGGACGGACGACGAGCACCGGGCAGTTCGCGTGCATGATGACGGCCTGGCTCGTCGAGCCGAGCAGCATGCCCGCGATACCGCCGCGACCGCGGCTGCCCACCACCAGCAGCTGGGCGTGATCGCCGAGCCGCGCCAGCCGGTCACCGGCACGGCCACGCAGCACCAGCCGCTCCACCCGCACATCGGGGTACTTCTGCTGCCATCCCGCGAGGCGCTCGGTGAGGCGGTCGCGTTCGCGTTCCTCGACGTCCTGCCGATCGAGTTGCCAGCCGCCTTCCGCCAGCACGTCCGCCAGGAGCGCGTCGTGCCACACGTGCACGACGGTGAGTGTCGTGCCCCGCGCGGAGGCCTCGTCGAATGCCGCCGCGAGGACGTCGTCGTCGGTGGCCGGGCTGTCGACGCCGACGACCACGGTTCCGCCCAGCGGTGGCCCGGACGAGCTGGTGTGCCCGCGCACGACCGCCACCGGGCACGCGGCGTGGGCGACCAGCGCGATCGTCGCCGAACCGACGAGGACCCGGCCGACCGGTGTCAGTCCCCAGGTACCCAGCACGAGCAGCTCGGCCAGCTCCGATTCGGCGACAAGCGCGCTGGTGACCGAGTCCGGCAGCACGGCGACCTCGACGTCGACCTCCGGCGCCACCTCTGCCACGAGCTCACGGGCTTCGCCGAGTAGGCGCTCACCGCGTGCCCACAGCAGCTGCCCGATCTCCGCATGCTTCGGCATCGCGCGCGGATAGTTCACCAGTGGGTTGTCGATCGCGTGCACCAATCGCAACCCACGCCCCCGCCGCCGGGCCTCGCCCGTCGCCCAGCGCACCGCATGCAGTGCTGTCTTCGAACCATCGATGCCGACGACGATTCTCCCGCTGCTGGGCATGGCAACTCCTCGGCCGGAACGGTTTCTGCGGAAGGAGACCAGCCTTTCCGACGGCCACCGGATCCACGAGGGGCCGAAATCCCTCTCCCCCAAGGACCTTCGCCTCACGACCGACAACCCCAGCGCGCCAGGCGCGCGAGTCCCCCGCCCAGGCCCGCGAGTCCCCCGCCCAAGCCCGCGAGACCCCCGCCCAAGCCCGCGAGACCCCCGCCCAAGCCCGCGAGACCCCCGCCCAAGCCCGCGAGACCCCCGCCCAGGCCCGCGAGTCCCCCGCCCAAGCGCGCGAGTCCCCCGCCCAGGCGCGCGAGTCCCCCGCTCCGGCCCGCGAGTTGCCCGCCCAGGCGCACGAGTTGCCCGCTCCGGCCCGCTTCGTGATTCGACGGCCCGCCAACGGCCATCCTGTCACCAGCGAATACGGCAACGATTGAGGGAAGGGAGCGTGTGCCATGGCGATCCCAGCTGTCCGGCTGAACCATGCCGTGCTGTTCGTCTCCGACCTGGAACGCTCCGTGCGATTCTGGACCGGCGCGTTCGACATGGAGGTCGTCACCCGCGAGCCGAAGGCCGATGCCGTCTTCCTCCGGCTCGCGCGTTCGGGCAACCACCACGACTTGGGCCTGTTCGGCCTCGGCGGCACCGCGGAGCCGAAGCTTCCCGGCAGCGTCGGGCTGTACCACCTCGCGTGGCAGGTCGACACGATCGACGAGCTCGATGCCGCCCGCGACGTGCTGCTCCGCCTCGGCGCCTACACCGGCGAGTCCAGTCATGGGGCGACAAAGAGCGTCTACGGTGCCGACCCCGATGGCAACGAGTTCGAGGTCATGTGGATGCTGCCGCGCGAGAGCTGGGGCGACTACGACACGGCAGCGCCCGTCGACCGGCTCGACCTCGCCGCGGAACTGCGCCAGTGGAGCGGCGTGCACACGGCCACGGCACCAGGCAGCGCGTGACTGCGCACTACGCGGCTATGGGTAGTCGCCAACCGTCCTATCCGCTCGCCGCGAACAGGGCACGCACGCGGGCCAGGCTCTCCCGGACGTTCGGCTCGGTGGTGTCCTCGTCCGCGTCGGCCAGCGGGAGCCAGCGCACCGGTGCATCAGCCCGTTCCGGCCGGGCACTGTCCGGATGAGCCGTCGCGAGCACGAACCGCAGGTCCGCGTGCTCATGCGCCGGCTCGGCGCCCTTGGCGGGAACCGGCACCACCGCGACGTGCACGAGTCCACCGTCTGGCCACGGGACCAGGTCGGTCAGCCCGGTCTCCTCGCGCCCCTCGCGCAGCGCGACGGCGAGCGGGTCGGTCTCACCGGGGTCGCCGTGGCCGCCGATCTGCAACCACGCGTGCTGCCGCGCATGCCAGCGCAGCAGCACGCGTCGGCTGTCCGGATGCACGACGAACGCGGACGCCGTGACGTGCAAGGGGATCAAGCGCTGCCACGGATCGTCCGTCGCCGCGACCAGTTCCCGCAGCCTGGCCACATCGGCGGCCTCGGTGTGACCGCGCGGGTGGTAGCGGGACAACAGACCGGCAACGGACGAAGAACTGGCAGGCATGCCGAAAGGGTATCGACCGGCTAGGCCGGCTCGATGAACTGAATGTCGAGCTGGATCTTCACGACATCGCCGAGTACGCCGCGCGAGAAACCGAGCTCAAACTCGCTACGCCGGATCTCGCCAACGGCATCGAAGCCGGCGTGGCGCCCGCCGTGGAAGTCCTCGACACCGCCGAAGTCGACCGCGAAGCTGACCGGGCGAGTGACGTCGCCAATGGTCAGCTCACCGTCGAGCGTCCAGTCGGCACCGTCGCCGCGTATCCCGCTCGACCGGAACGTCATCGTTGGGCGGCGTGCCACGTCCAGCAGGTCCTCGGCGCGGACATGAGCGTCGCGATCGGCGTTGCCGGTGTCGATCGAGGCGAGCGCGACGGTGGCGCTCACTTCGCAGTCGTCAAGGGATTCGCCGACGGTCAGCTGAGCATCGAACTCGGCGAAACGGCCCCGCACCTTCGAGATGCCGAGATGGCGAATGGTGAAACCGACTGCCGAGTGGAACTTGTCGAGCTCCCATGTCCCCGGCGAGAGCGGCAGGGCGGTCGTTGTTGGTTCTGTCGTCATGCCTCCACGGTGGCCGCCCCGACGGCGAGTGGGGAGACCGTGTGGATGCTGGCCCTGTCAGGGACACCATCGCGGCGGCCCTCGCCGGGTACTGTCAGTTCGGTGAGCGACAACGAGCTGGGCGCCTTCATGCGTAGTCGCCGGGAAGCGGTCACTCCGGCTGAGGTCGGCCTGCGCGCGGGGCCCCGCCGCCGCACTCCCGGCCTGCGCCGCGCGGAGCTGGCCACGCTCGCCGGTGTCAGCGTCGAGTACCTCACCCGGTTGGAGCAGGGACGCGACCGGCACCCGTCACCGCAGGTGCTCGGGGCGCTCGCCGATGCGCTGCGGCTGTCGGCCCATGACAGGGGACTGCTGCGGCTCGCGGCCAAGGCGGCGGCAGGCGGTGGCCTGATGTGCCCCACTCAGGAGCCGCCGGCACGCACGGTGCAGCCGACCGTGGCGGCCCTGCTCGATCGACTCGAACCCACGGCGGCAGTGTTGCTGAACCGGCTGAGCGACGCGCTGGCGTGGACGGACGGCTACGCACGGCTGGTCGAACCACTCGGCCTGCTCACCGGCGAGCCGCCGAACCTGGTGCGGTTCGTGTTCACCGATCCGCGTGCGCGGGTCGCGTTCCCGGATTGGGACCAGGTCGCCGACGAGCAACTCGCCGCCGTCCGGCTGGAGTCACTGGGCGCCGACCCGCTCGTCAAGGGGTTCTTCGACGAACTCACCGTCACCGCGGGCGCGCCGTTCACCGAGCGGCTGCGGTCTCCTGTCGTGGCGCCGGGTAGCGGTGACATCCTGCGGCTGGGACATCCCGACGTGGGGACGCTGCGGCTGACCCACGAGACGCTCACCCTGCCCTGCAATGAGCAGCGGCTGCTCGTGTACCTGCCGGCTGACGCCGCCACCGCCGCCGCACTCGACCAGCTCAACGGCCAGCGCCGCGGAACGTTACGCGCCGTAACCGGCTGACCCCAACACCCGCGAGTCCCCCGCTCCCGCGCGCGAGTCCCCCACCCGTGCACGCGAGTTGCCCGCCCAGGTGCGCGAGTCCCCCACCCGTGCACGCGAGTTGCCCGCCCAGGTGCGCGGGCTCCATGGGGCGGGCACGCGGCCGGGGCAAGGTGCAACTCGCCAACCGCACCGGGAGACTCGCCGGCCCGAGCGGGCAACTCGCCAACCCCAGCGGGCAACTCGCGAGCCCCAGCGGGGGACTCGCCCGCCCCAGCGGGCAACTCGCCCGCCCCAGCGGGCAACTCGCCCGCCCCAGCGGGCAACTCGCCCGCCCCAGCGGGCAACTCGCCCGCCCGAGCGGGGGACTCGCGAGCCCCGCAGCCTCAGCGGAAACGGCGCAGCCGCAGGCTGTTGGTCACCACGAAGACGGAACTGAACGCCATCGCGGCACCCGCCAGCATCGGGTTGAGCAGCCCCGCGGCGGCAAGGGGCAACGCCGCCACGTTGTAGGCGAACGCCCAGAAGAGGTTGCCCTTGATGGTTCGCAGGGTCCGCCGGGACAACCGGATCGCGTCAGCGGCGGCACGAAGGTCACCGCGCACGAGGGTCAGATCACTGGCCTCGATGGCGACATCGGTGCCGGTGCCCATCGCCAGGCCGAGGTCGGCCTGCGCGAGGGCCGCCGCATCGTTGACGCCGTCGCCGACCATCGCGACGACCTTGCCTTCGCCCTGCAGCCGCCTGATGACGTCCACCTTGTCCCTGGGCAGCACCTCGGCGATCACCTCGTCGATGCCGACCTCCGCGGCGACCGCCCTGGCCACGGCCGCGTTGTCACCGGTCAGCAACACCGGCGTGAGGCCGAGCCCACGCAGCCGCACGATCGCCTCCGCGGAGGTCGGCTTGACGGTGTCGGCGACCACGAGCACCGCGCGGGCCGCACCGTCCCAGCCGACCGCCACAGCGGTACGTCCCTGCTTCTCCGCCACCGCCTTGGCCTCGCTGAGCGAAGCGGGTAGCCGCTGGCTCCACTCCTCCAGCAGCGCCGTCCTCCCTGCCAGCACGGCGTGCCCGTCGACCACCCCCTGCACGCCGAGCCCCTCGATGTTGGTGAACCCCTCCACCGCGGGCAGCGTGCCGACCTTCTCCTCCGCACCGCGGGCGATGGCCCTGGCGATCGGGTGTTCCGAGGCGTTCTCCAGCGCACCCGCCAGCCGCAACGCATCGTCGATCGTGACCCCGTCAGCCACGTACACGTCGACCAGTGCCATCGCACCGGTGGTGACGGTGCCGGTCTTGTCCAGCACGACGGTGTCGATCCGCCGCGTCGACTCCAGCACCTCCGGCCCCTTGATCAGGATGCCCAGCTGGGCGCCCCTGCCGGTACCGACGAGCAGTGCCGTTGGCGTCGCGAGCCCCAGCGCGCAGGGGCAGGCGATGATCAGCACAGCGACCGCGGCCGTGAACGCCGCCGACGCCGTGCCACCGGCGCCGAGCCAGAACGTCAGCGTCCCCACCGCGAGTGCAATGACGATCGGCACGAACACCGCGGAGATCCGGTCCGCCAGCCGCTGCACCGCGGCCTTGCCGGTCTGGGCCTCCTCGACCAGCTTGGCCATCTGCGCCAGCTGGGTGTCCGCACCGACCCGGGTCGCACGGACCACGAGCCGGCCACCCGCGTTCACGGTGGCGCCGACAACCGCGTCACCGGCCGCGACTTCGACCGGCACGGACTCGCCGGTGAGCAGGCTCGCGTCAACGGCGGAGCTGCCCTCCTCGATCACACCGTCGGTGGCGATCTTCTCCCCCGGCCGCACCACGAAGAGGTCGCCCACGGCGAGCTGCTCGACCGGGATGCGCTGCTCGCGCCCGTCCCGCAGCACGCCGACGTCCTTCGCGCCGAGTTCCAGCAGGGCTCGCAGGGCCGCACCGGCCCTGCGCTTCGACCGCGCCTCGAAGTAGCGCCCGGCCAGGATGAAGGTCGTGACGCCAGCCGCGACCTCCAGGTAGATGTTGCCATCGCCGCTCATCCGCTCGATGGTCAGCTCGAACGGATGCGTCATCCCCGGCGTGCCCGCCGTGCCGAAGAGCAGCGCGTACAGCGACCACAGCAGCGCCGCCAGCGTGCCCATCGAGATGAGCGTGTCCATCGTCGCGGCACCGTGGCGCAGGTTCGCCCACGCCGCCTTGTGGAACGGCCACGCCCCCCACACCACGACCGGCGCGGCCAGCGTCAGCGAGATCCACTGCCAGTAGGTGAACTGCAGTGCTGGGATCATCGCCATGGCGACCACCGGGATCGCCAGCAGCGCCGACACGAGCAACCGATCCCGCAGCGACCGCGCCGGATCCGCCGGCTCAGCTGGCGCGGGCTCGGCCGCAGTGGGCTCCGGCGGCAGCGTTGCCGCGTAGCCCGCCGCTTCGACCTGCTCGACGAGCTGCTCCGGCAGCACACCGTCGGCATAGCTGACCTTGGCCTTCTCGGTGGCGTAGTTGACCGTCGCCGTGACGCCATCGAGCTTGTTGAGCTTGCGTTCGATCCGCATTGCGCACGACGCGCAGGTCATGCCGCCGATCGCGAGCTCGATCTCGTGCTGGGCGAGGGGCCGTTCCGCGCGAACATCAGACGTCGTCACTGCTGTCCCTCCACCGTGAACTCGGCCGTGCGCACTGTGCCCTCGTGCTGGAAGTCCAGGAAAAGCCGGTAGGTGGCTGCCGAGGGCACCTCGGCGTAGAACGTGATCGTCGGGCCGCTCGTGCCGGCCTCACCCGGGTGCACGTGCAGGTAGGCGAGGTCCCCGGAGCGCAGCGCCACCAGGTGCCCAGCGGCACCGAGGTAGGGCTGCAGGTCGGTGACCTCGCGGCCGTCCTTGGTGATCGTGAGGTCCAGTTGCGACGTCCGCCCGGCCACCAGCTCGCCGTCGAGGCGAACCTCGTAGCCGTCGACCCTGGCCACCCGGGAGGGTTCGTATGCGGCCGGCTGGAACTCACCTGGCACGGCCACATCGGTGCCCAGTGTCATCGCGTCGCCGCCGCTGGGAACGAAATCCGCGAACACCCGGTAGCTGCCGGGCTCCGCGAGCGTCAGCGGCACGGTCCAGGTGCCGTCGGCCGCCATCTCGGGATGCACGTGCTGGAAGCCGGCGCTGTCGCGCCGCACCACGATGAGATGCATGCGCTTTTCGTGCTCGACCTCGAAGTGCGTCACGGCCGCGCCATCGGGTCCGGTGATCTGGAAGGAGAAGTCGTTGGTGGTCCCTGGAGTGAGCGTCGTGTGGGTGGGCGCGAGGGTGTAACCGCCCCTGGACGACGCCAGCCCCTCGGGCTGGTCGATCTGCTCGGCCTCCGCGACGGTGCCGCTGTGGGTGTCCCCGTGCCCGGCTTCCTCTTCACCGGGCGCACCAGCGGTGCCGGTGCTGGGACCGGCAGCCGTGCTGGTGAGGGGACCGACAGCGGTGCCGGCCGCCCAGGCGCCTCCGGCGACAAGGGCGAGCGCTACACCGTAAGCGGACAGCTTCGCTGCTGTGTTCATGTCAGTCCTGTCCGTTTGGTTGGCGAAACGTAGTGACTACGCGGTCAACTGGTAACCGGCCTCCTCGACCGCGGCTCGTACGTCGTCGGCGCCGAGCTCGGTGGCGCTGGTGACGGTCACCGCACCGGTTGGCAGGTCCACGGCGACGTTGGTCACTCCGGCAATGGCACCGACCTCCTCTGTCACCGAGCGGGCGCAGTGCTCACAGGTCATGCCGGTGACGGTGTAGGTGGTCTCGGTCATCGTCGTATTCCTCCTGGCGGTCGTGTGTTGTCGTCTCAGGAGCGGACGAGCCGCGCGATGGCGTCGCTGGCCTCGCGCACCTTGGCCTCGGCGGTGTCCCCGCCTTCGGCGATGGCCTCGGCCACGCAGTGCCTGAGGTGCTCGTCCATGAGCCCGAGGGACACCGCCTGCAAGGCCTTGGTCGCCGCCGCGATCTGCGTGAGGACGTCGATGCAGTACTCGTCGTTCTCGACCATTCGCTGCAAACCGCGGATCTGCCCCTCGATGCGGCGCAGCCGCTTCAGGTAGGCGTCCTTGTCTCCGGTGTATCCCCGCATGGCTCTTCTCCTTCGTAGCTGCCGGTCGCCCCGAAGTTTACCCCCTACCGGTATCGAGCAGAGGGTCGGCGCCGCCCGACAGGTGTCATTTATACCCTAGGGGGGTAGGGCAGTCAACGGGCACCCCTCGCCTACCGACGTCTCGCCTGGCGAGCAGAAAGATCCGATGTATTCTGCTGACGACACCCGAGGAGGACTTCCCATGTCCGTCACCGACGCCGCCATCGAGGCGATCAAGCAGATGATCGTGGACGGCGAGCTGCGCCCCGGCGACCGGCTCCCCCGCGAACCGGACCTGGCCGAGCGCCTCGGACTGTCCCGCAACTCGCTGCGCGAGGCCGTGCGCGCCCTGTCGCTGATCCACGTGCTCGACGTCCGGCAGGGCGACGGGACCTACGTGACGAGCCTCGATCCGGGGCTGCTCATGGACGCGATGAGCTTCGTCGTCGACTTCCACCGCGACGACACCGTCCTGCAGTTCCTGGAAGCACGGCGGATCATCGAGCCAGCAGCGACCGCGATGGCGGCCACGAAGATGCCCACAGTGGACATCGAGGGGCTCGCGACGCTACTCGACGCGCTCAGCGACAAGCCCACCGTCGAGCAACTGGTGGCCAACGACCTGGAGTTCCACCGCCGGATCGCGGCCGGCTCCGGCAACCAGGTGGTGTCGTCACTGGTGGAGAGCGTGTCCGGCCGCACGCAGCGGGCCCGCACGTGGCGCGGCATCACACAGGAGGGCGTCGTGGAGCGCACCCTCGCCGAACACCGCGCCATCCAGCAGGCCCTCGCCGCCCGGCAGCCCAACGTCGCCCGCGCCTGGGCCACCGTGCACATCGCAGGTGTCGAGCAGTGGCTCCGCCAGACCCTCGTCGAGTCCTGACCACAGACACCACGCGCGGAAGCTCAGGACCGGGGGCGTAGCCGCAGGTCCTGCATCCCGCCGTCGACGACCAGTCCGACACCGCTGGTGGAGGTGGCCAGCGGGCTCACGAGGTACACGACCGCGTGCGCGACCTCCTGCGGTGACACCAGCCTGCCGTGCGGCTGCCTTGCGCCAGCGCGGCCCGTTCCGCCTCGGGGTCGTCGGCGCTGTCGAGCAGCCTGCCGATCCACGGCGTGTCCGCCGTGCCCGGGTTGACGCAGTTGACCCGGATGCCCTCGTGCAGGTGGTCGGCCGCCATCGCGCGGGACAGGGCCAGCACCGCGCCCTTCGATGCGCTGTACACCGCGCGCTGCGGCAGCCTCGCCGTCGCCGCGATAGATCCGATGTTCACCACGGCAGCGGCAGGCGAGCGGCGCAGGTACGGCAAGGCGGCCCGGCTGGTACGGACCATGCCGAGCAGGTTGACGTCGAGTACCCGCAACCATTCGGCGTCGTCGTTGTCGGCGACAGTGCCCTGTGCGCCGATCCCGGCGTTGTTGACGAGGATGTCGAGCCTGCCGAAGCGTGCCACCACGGCATCGAGTGCCGCGCGCACCGACGCGTCGTCGGTGACGTCGGCATGCACACCGAGCACCCCGTCGGCGTCGGGTACCGGCTGCACGTCGAGTGCCGCCACCCGCGCGCCGCGTTCCCGCAACGCCGCCACCACGGCCGCGCCGATGCCGGACGCTCCCCCGGTGACCGCGGCGACCAGCCCGTCGAACTCGCCCATCCGGCTACCTCGGCCCGGCTGCGACGAACTCCTGACGCTGCCGCCCCAGCCCCTCGATCTCCAACTCGACCACGTCCACGGCGCCGAGATACGGGAACTTGCCCGACAACGCGACGCCCTGCGGGGTGCCCGTCATGATCAGGTCACCCGGTTCGAGCGTCAGGTACTGGCTGATGTGCCACACCAGGAACTCGACGTCGAACACCATGTCGGCGGTGGTGGAGTCCTGCCGCGGCTCGCCGTTGACCCAGCTGCGCAGCCGCAGGTTGCGATGGTCGACCTCGTCCGGGGTCACCAGCCACGGTCCCAGCGGGTTGAAGCCGGGAGCGCATTTGCCCTTGCTCCACTGCCCGCCCGAGTCCTCCAGCTGGTATTGCCGTTCGGACACGTCGTTGCCGAGCACGAAACCCGCGATGTGGTTGATGCTGTCGGCCGTCGAATCGAGGTAGCCCGCGCGGGTGCCGATGACAATGCCGAGCTCGACCTCCCAGTCGGTGCGCTCGCTGCCCGGCGGGATGGCGACAGGGTCATACGGGCCGACAACTGTGTTGGGGGTCTTGAGGAACAGGATCGGCGTCTCCGGCGGCGCCGACCCGGATTCGGCCGCGTGCTCGGCGTAGTTCATGCCGACGCACACCACCGCGCTCGGCCTGGCGATCGGCGCGCCGACCCGGAGGTCCGCGGCGTCGGCCACCTCGGGCAGTTCGCCCGCGGCGAGCGCCGCACGCACGGCAGCGGGCCCGCCCGCGGCGAGGAATGCCCCGTCCACATCGGCCGTCAGTCCGGTCAGGTCGAATGTCTTGCCGTCGTCGAGTACGACGGGCCGCTCGCTACCTGCGGGGCCGAGCCTGGCCAGTTTCACAGGTCCACTCCTCACGCCAATGGTCGGTGTGTCCAGGGAATCCTAGGGGCAACACGCGAAGAGATCGAGCCTTGACGGTGAATACATCCGATGTCTATCGTTTCAACGTGATGTAGACCATATCCGGTCACGCGGCAAGGGAGCTGGTCCGTGGCCCGCATCATCGCGCTGCAGACGCATGACGTGCGCTTTCCCACCTCGCAGACCTTGGACGGGTCCGATGCGATGAACCCGGATCCCGACTACTCGTCGAGCTATCTGCGCATCCGTACCGATGTCGGCGACGGGCTGGAAGGCCACGCCTTCGTGTTCACCATCGGCCGCGGCAACGACGTCCAGGTCGCGGCGCTGCGCGCACTCGAAGGGCACCTGCTCGGCCGGGACGTCGACGACCTGCTCGCCGACTTCGGTGGCACCTGGCGCGAGCTGGTGCACGATTCGCAACTGCGCTGGCTCGGCCCGGAGAAGGGCATCATCCACATGGCGATCGGCGCCGCCGTCAACGCGCTGTGGGACCTCAAGGCCAAGCGTGCCGGGAAACCGTTGTGGCAGTTGCTTTCCTCGCTGAGTCCCGAGGAAATCGTCGATCTCGTCGACTTCCGCTACCTCACCGACGCGCTGACCCGGCACGATGCGCTGGAGATTCTGCGTGCGGCCGAACCGGGCCGCCTCGAGCGCGAGGCCACGCTGCTGCGGGATGGTTACCCCGCCTACACGACCACACCGGGCTGGCTCGGCTACGACGACGACAAGCTCGCCAGGCTGTGCCGGGAGGCGGTCGCCGACGGCTTCACCCAGATCAAGCTCAAGGTCGGCGCCGACCTCGACGACGACATCCGCAGGCTGCGCATCGCGCGCGAGGTGTGCGGGCCGGACATCCGCATTGCCGTCGATGCCAACCAGCGCTGGGATGTCGCCGAGGCAGTGCACTGGCTGGGCGCGCTACGCCAGTTCGACCTCGCCTGGGTCGAGGAGCCGACCAGCCCGGACGACGTGCTGGGGCACGCGACGATCGCGAAGGCCATTGCGCCGATCCCCGTCGCCACCGGTGAGCACGCCGCCAACCGGGTGCTGTTCAAACAGTTCCTGCAGGCCGGTGCGCTGCGGATCCTGCAAATCGACGCGACAGTGGTGGCCGGGGTCAACGAGAACATCGCGATCCTGTTACTGGCAGCCAAGTTCGGGGTTCCGGTGTGCCCGCCTGGCGATGTTCGACTACGTCGCGGTGTCCGGCGGCCTCGAAGGGCGGATGATCGAGTCCGTCGACCACCTGCACGAACACTTCGTGACGCCGGTCGAGGTACACGGCGGCCGCTACCACGCACCGAAAGCGCCCAGCGCAGGAACCGGGATGCACGCAGCGTCCATTGTGGAGTATTCCCATGACTAGGCTAACACCGCAGCAGCCGAGTTGCTGCGCGGGCTGCGGCTGCCGCTGGATCCCAGGGCGGTCGTCGGCACCCTCACCGTCGCCAACCAGCAGCTGGTGGAGATCGCCAAGGCGCTGTCCCACGAGCCTCGCGTGCTGATCATGGACGAGCCGACGGCGGCGCTGAACGACACCGAGGTCGCCACGCTGCACGAGCTGATCCGCCAGTTCGTCCGGCCAGGCACCGGGGTCATCTACATCTCCCACCGGATCGAGGAGATCAAACGGATCGCCGGCCGCGTCACCGTCATCAGGGACGGTGAGTACATCGACACGCTCGACCTGCTGAGCGCGAGCACGCCGGAGATCATTGCGCTGATGGTCGGCAGGGCCATCAACACCGGCGCCCGGCCGGAGGGCGTGCGGGCCGACCGCGACGTGCTTCTGCGCGTACGTGGCCTGACGACGAAGGCGTTGCTCGAGGACGTGTCGTTCGAGCTGCGGCGCGGTGAGATCCTGGGTTTCGCGGGACTGATGGGTGCCGGGCGCACCGAGGTCGCCCGCGCGCTGGTGGGCGCCGACCGGATCGATGGCGGCACGATCACCTTGCACGGCAACGACATCCGCATCGGCAGCCCTGCAACGGCCGCACGGTACGGGATCGGCTACCTCTCCGAGGACCGCAAGCGTTTCGGCCTGCTGCTCGACCACGACGTCAAGGCCAACATCGCCCTCGGCTCGCTGCGCGATCGCTTCACCACCGCCGAGTTGTGCACGACCGCGCGGCGCGGTCCGAGGCGCAGGACTACGTCGGCACGCTCCGCATCAAGACGCCGTCACTGGAGCAGACCACCAAGCACCTCTCCGGCGGCAACCAGCAGAAGGTCGTGATCGCCAAATGGCTGGTGAAGAACAGCGACGTCCTCATCTTCGACGAGCCGACACGCGGAATCGACGTCGGCGCCAAGGAAGAGATCTCCCCGGGCCATCAGACCTCCCCCAGCGGCGAACATTCCGGTGATCGCCTTCGACTCCGGTGTGGACAGTGACGTGCCGGTCACCACGGTGGCCACGGACAACAAGGCCGCTGCGGCCGAGGCAGCCGAGCGCATGGCGGACGAGGTCGGCGGCACGGGCAAGGTGGCTCTGGTGGTACACGACCAGACCAGCCGCTCCGGCATCGACCGCCGGGACGGCTTCCGCGAGTGGATGCAGCAGAACGCGCCCGGCATCACCGTGCTGGAGCCGCAGTACGGCGGCGGTGACCAGCTGGAGTCCGCCAACATCACCAAGTCGATCATCCAGGCCAATCCCGATCTCAAGGGAATCTACGCCGCCAACGAGGGCTCGGCGATCGGCGTGATCAAGGGTGCACAGGAGAGCGGCAAGCAGGGCATCACGATCGTCGGCTTCGACTCCGGCAAGGCGCAGATCGATGCGATCGAGAGCGGTCTGATGGCCGGTGCCGTGACACAGGACCCTGTCGACATGGGCAGGCAGCTCGTCGACTCCGCGCTCAAGGCGATCGACGGCCAGCAGCTGCCGGAGACGATCGACACGAACTTCTACTGGTACGACAAGAACAACGTCGGCGACCCGAAGATCCAGGCGGTCCTCTACGACTAGGACCTCTGTCAACGAGTACGTCACAGCGAGTTGACACGTCCGGTACCCGTGGGAAACGATCACCGGCAGCACAACTGCATACCCGCATCTGCCCGGGGGAAGCCGGTCGAAGTCCGGCGCTGACCCGCAACGGTAGGCCGTCCAGTGTGGACGGCGAGCCCGAATGCCCGGCAGGCGCGAATGCTCCTGTACCCGTCGAGGTCTGCGGAACGAGGAGCCCGGAACAGGCGCCATGGCCCGCACGGCCCGGTGTTGGTCCCGTGGCTCACCGGCCGGCGGACCCGCCTGCCGGAAGGTGCCCGCATGGCCGCACTCGCCGGGGCCTGGCCACGCCGCCGCCCCGTCCTGCCGCTGCTGGTGCTGCTCACGTGCGTGCTCGTCGTATCGGTCGTCTGCGCGGTGGTGCTCGGCGCGGCACACGTGCCGCCCACCGATGTGCTGCGCCTCATCGCCGCCGCGCTGTCCGGCGGCTGGATCGACTCCACCGACGTGCCCGCCTACCAGATCGTGTGGGAGGTCCGGCTGCCCCGCGTGCTGCTCGCGGCGGTGGTCGGGGCCGGGCTCGCGGTCGTGGGCGTGGCCAGTCAGGCGCTGGTGCGTAACGCTCTGGCCGACCCGTTCGTGCTCGGGGTCTCCTCCGGTGCGTCGGTCGGGGCCAGCGCGGTGATCGTGTTCGGCGTGTTCGCCGCGCTCGGCATCTACGCGCTGTCGGTCGCGGCGTTCCTCGGTGCCCTGGGCGCGACCGTGCTGGTGTACCTCGTCGCGAGGTCCGGCAACGGCATCACCCCGCTGCGGCTCGTGCTCACCGGCACCGCGCTCGCCTACGGTTTCTCGGCGGTCACGACCGCGCTCGTGTTCCTGGCGCCGCGTGGGGACGCCGCGCGCTCCGCATTGTTCTGGCTGCTCGGCAGCCTGGGCGGGGCCACCTGGCAGTCGCTGCCGCTCGCCGCCGCCGCGGTGCTGGGCGGCTGCGTCTACCTGCTGGGCAACGCCCGACGGCTGGACGCTCTCGCCACGGGCGATGAGACGGCGGCGACCCTCGGCGTGGATCCCGCGAGCCTGCGCCGCAGCCTGTTCGTGGTGTGCGCCGCGGTGACCGGTTGCGTGGTCGCGGTCAGCGGAGCGATCGGCTTCGTCGGCCTGATGGTGCCGCATCTGGTGCGCATGGTGGTCGGCGCCGGGCATCGGCGGGTGCTCGCCGTGGCCCCGCTGGCCGGCGCGTGCCTACTGATCTGGGTCGATCTGCTCGCCCGCACGCTGATCGCCCCGCGGGAGCTGCCGCTCGGCGTGCTCACCGCCGCGCTCGGCGTCCCGGTGTTCGTCTGGCTCATGCACAGGCGTGGCTACGTGTTCGGAGGCAGCTGATGGACGTGCGGATCGACGGCCTGACCGTCACGGCGGCCGGGCAGCGGCTGATCGCAGACCTGCGGCTGGCCGTCCCCGCCGGTGCGGTGGTCGGGCTCGTCGGCCCCAACGGCAGCGGCAAGTCCACGACCCTGCGCTGCGTGTACCGCGCATTGCGGCCATCGGCGGGACGCGTGCTGCTGGCCGGCACCGACGTGTGGCAGCTGACCGCCCGCGACAGCGCCCGGCGCATTGCCGCGCTCACGCAGGAACACCACGTCGAGTTCGGCTACACCGCCGCCGAGATCGTCGCGATGGGACGCTCGCCGCACAAGGGCCTGCTCGACGGCGACACCGCCGTGGACCGCGAGCTGTGCGAGCAGGCGCTGGCCCGGGTCGGCGCAACACACCTGGCCGCTCGCAGCTTCCTCACCCTCTCCGGCGGCGAGCGGCAGCGGGTGCTCATCGCGCGGGCACTCGCCCAGCAGCCGCGGGTGCTGGTGCTCGACGAGCCGACCAACCACCTCGACATCCGGTACCAGCTGGAGATCCTCGCCGCGGTCCGCGCCACCGGGGTGACCACGCTCGCGGCACTGCACGACCTGAACCTCGCCGCGACCACGTGCGACCGGATCTACCTACTCGCCGATGGTCGCGTGGTGGCAGGCGGAACCCCGCGCGAGGTGCTGACCCCGGAGCTGATCGGCGCGGTGTTCGGCGTACTCGCCCATGTGGTGCCGCATCCGATGTCGGGTGCCCCGCAACTGCTCTTCGGCATGTCATTCGGTGATCCGGAAAGGGAGGCCGCATGCGGCGGCGATTGACGGCACTGGCGCTGTGCGTACTGCTGGCGGGGTGCGGCGCGCAGGTGCGCGAACCCGGGGCCGATGGTGCGCCGGGCTATCCGGTGACCATCCGCAACTGCGGGCAGGCGGTGACCTACGACCGCCCGCCGGAGCGGGTGGTGGCCTACGACAGCGGCATTGTGGAGATGATGTTCGCGCTCGGGCTCGGCGACCGGATGGCGGGCTACGTCCTCCCCGGGTCGAAGGAAGCCGAGATCGCGAGCTCGCCGTGGCGGGCGGACTACCAGCAGGTGCGCAGGCTCGGTGCCGACAGCATCAGCAAGGAGGTCGTGCTCGAGGCCGGCGCCGACTTCGTGTTCGCAGGCTGGAGCTACGGCTTCCGCGAGGACACCGGGCTGACCCCGCAGCAGCTCGGCGAACTCGGCATCGACTCCTATGTGCTGACCGAGTCGTGCCGCAACGGCAGTACCGAATCCGCGCGCGGCATCATGCCGCCGCTGGAGGCGCTCTACACCGATCTGCGCAACCTGGGGCAGATCTTCGGCGTGTCCGACCGCGCGGAGCGGTTGATCGCGGAATACCAGACCACCGTGCGGGAAGCCGAGGCGCTGGTGCGCACCGACCGGCCGAAACCCACGGTGTTCCTCTACGACTCGGGCACCGACAAACCGTTCACGGCGGGCCGGTTCGCCGCCGCGAACGAGATCATCACCCGCGCAGGCGGCGACAGCATCATGCACGACCTGCAGGACACCTGGACGACAGTGAGCTGGGAGACCGTCGTCGAGCGCGACCCCGACGTCATCGTGATCAACGACTACGACGAGCCGAGCGCGGCGGGCAAGCGGGCGTTCCTCGAAGCGCATCCCGCGCTGGCCCAGGTGTCGGCGATCCGGCACGGCCGGTTCGTGGTGCTGCCGTACGTGTCGCTCGTCGAGAGTCCGCGCAATCCGGCGGCCGTCCGCACCATGGCCGAGTACCTCCGGACGGTGCACGTAACCTGAACCGGTGCCCTTGGAACGCGAGACTCACGTACCTGCGAAACCTGCGGTGAGCCTGCGGTTTCGCGGGCGCAAGGTCGAGCGCGACCGGGCGCTGGTGATGGCGATCGTCAACCGCACGCCGGACTCCTTCTACGACAAGGGCGCGACCTACGACCTCGGCAAGGCACTGGACAGCGTCGATGCGCTGGTGGCCGATGGCGCCGACATCGTCGACATCGGTGGTGTGAAAGCGGGCCCCGGCAACCACGTCAGTGTCGCCGAGGAGATCCGCAGGGTGGTGCCGCTGGTGGCCGGGGTACGCGAGCGGCATCCCGGCCTCGTGATCTCCGTCGACACCTGGCGCACCGAGGTCGGCAGGCGCGTGTGTGAGGAGGGCGCCGACCTCATCAACGACACGTGGCAGTCTGCCGACCCCGCACTGGCCGAGGTCGCCGCGGAGTTCGGCGCGGGCTACGTCTGCTCGCACACCGGCGGAGCGGAACCCCGGACCCTGCCCCACCGGGTGCAGTACACCGATGTCGTCGCAGCCGTTGCGGAAGAGGTGACCGTCAAGGCCGAACGGCTGGCCGCGCTCGGGGTTCCCCGTGCGGGAATCCTGATCGACCCGACCCACGATTTCGGCAAGAACACCTGGCACGGCCTGGAGTTGTTGCGTCGCCTGCGCGAGCTCACCAGCACGCCGTGGCCGGTGCTGATGGCGCTGTCGAACAAGGACTTCGTCGGCGAGACGCTGAACGCCGACCTGCACGACCGGGTCGACGGCACGCTCGCAGCGACGGCGGTCGCGGCCTGGGAGGGCGCAGCCGTGTTCCGGGCGCACGAGGTGCGCCGCACCCGCCAGGTCGTGGACATGGTCGCCAGCATCCGTGGCACCCGCCCGCCGGCGTTCTGCCTACGCGGCATGGCCTGATACCGCGCGACGGGACCTGGATGGGGCACCACCAGTGGCGGCGGTGCGTAGCTCGGACCTCTCGCTGTCCTTGACCACAGTGGACGGTCGGCGGGTGTTCGTGAGGGGCGTTCGCCGGGGTGGCCGTACCGAGCACATGCACCGGAACGAGCTGGCCACACAGCCAGCTACCGCTCACTGTGCCCAGAGGTCGCCACTGGCCAGCTGCGCGGCCCGCAGCTCCCGGCCCAGCTGCGCGCTGATGCGGCGCGCACGGGCGAGGGCGGAGGCGACCTCGAAGGCCGATCTGGTCAGCTCGTCGAAGGACACATCAGTGGTGTCACCCAACGTCCCCGCCCACAGTTGCCGCTCGAGCCACTGCGACAGCTCCGGCAGATAACCGGTGAGGTTCTCGACGACGAGCTTCAGCGATCCCAGCACGTCGCGCAGCTCGGCGAGATCCTCGATGCCGACCGCGTCGGCCTGCCCCGATGCCCGTTCGTAGAGCTCACGGGCGGCTTCGCTGGCCCGGGCGGCCAGCACTGCCGCAGTAGCGTCCACGTCGCTGTGCGCGAATGGGTCCATGGGCTATAGCTACCCGGCATCCCGGACGCCAAACCCCGCCGCCCACCTGCGGCACACGGCCACTGTGGACTGTGGATGTAGGTTGAGGCGCCACGAAAGGAGCGGCCCGCCTTATGAGTTTGGAAAGAGACAAACCGGCGATACCGGTGACGCATCACGAGAGTCCGGCAGGGTTCGTGATCTTCGAACCGCGCGGTGACCGGCCCGCCAGGGAGGAACCCTTCCTTTCGGCCGTGCTGGCGAACCTACGTCGTCAGTCACAGGCCACGTTCGTGCTGAGCTTGTTGTTCCTGGGTATCGGCATTGCGCTGCTCGTCATCGACGCCGTCCCGGTGCTCGGGGTCGCTCTGGTCGTCGTTTTCGGTTTACTCGCGCTGTATTCGGTGTTCGCGTGGTGGTCCGGTTTCGGCGAAATGCGGGCCCTGCTGGAGACACCGATTCGTGAGGTGCGGCCCCAGCCCGATGGACTACAGCACACAGGCGACTCGGTAAGCGTGCGGATCGGCGATGGCCAGGCGAGCTGGGTACGCGGGTGGTTGCCGGCGGGGTACCGAGCCCTGCTCGCACGCGAGCGGCGCGTCTGGGTGCTGGGGCCGAGCGCGCGCGGCCGCGTCGTGCTCGTCCTGCCGGGTTCAGTGCTGTGCGCTGCCGCCAAAACCACACGAGCACCACGGCGCGGATCCCGGCCGCTTCCCGAGGTGTGGCAACGGTCATCGGCCCCCAAGGACGATCCCGTTCTGACCGCACACCTCGGCGCGGCGCGGCGCCTGCACGGCGGCCTGCTCACGCTGTTCTCGCTCACGGTTGCCGCGGCAGCGTTCTTGCCGGCCTTGGCGCTGTTCGAGAACTGGACACCCATGGACATTGGCGAACTACCTCTCATCGCCGTCGCAGCAGCGGTTTTCGTCGTACTGGTGCAACGAATCGTTCGCAGTATGCTGCGGCTGAGGCGCGTGAACCTCGCCGCACGAGCCGTGACCTGGACTCCGCTGCCCGCTCGCCTCGACGCGGAACCGAAGATCATCGCGGGGTACTTCGCCAGGGCCACCGCACGGGTGTCGTGGCCGGACGGCACCGAGCGCACGGTCCAGCTCGGCAGGGTGAGCGTCGACCTCATCGCGAACGTGCAGGCATCCGGTCTGCTGTGGGTGATCGGTACGCCAGAACCGAATGGCGCCACGCTGGTGGGCGTGCCCGGGCTGCCGGTGCTCAACCACGTGGTGGTCAAGGACCGCGTCAGCTGATCGCGCTCTCGTCGTCCGGTGAGCCGGCGGCCATGGCGGCAAGGACGTCGAGCGCGGCAGCCAAGGTGGCCTCCGGCGGCGAGGCCAGCGCGAGGCGTACCGCGTTGGGCGCGATCCCGGAACCGACCGCGAAGGCCCCCGCTGGGCTCACCGCGATCCCCCGCCGCGCGGCCGCTGCGACGAACGTCTCCGCCCGCCACGGCTCCGGCAGCTCCCACCAGCAGTGGTAGGCACCGCGGTCGGCTCGGACAGTGCAGCCGTCGAGCCGTTCCCGCACGATCTGCTGGCGGCGCGCGGCGTCGGCGCGTTTGCCGTGTTGTACCGCGGCCACCGTGCCGCTCGCCAGGAACCGGGTCGCCGCGGCGAGTGCGAATCCCTGCGGCGCCCAGCCACCCGACCGCAGCGCGGCGGCGATCGGCTCGGACAGTCGCGCGGGCGGCACCACGAACCCCACGGTGAGGCCTGGTGCAAGCCTTTTGGACAGGCTGTCGACCAGCACGGTGCGCTCCGCGGCGAACCTGGCCAGCGGTGGCTCGTCCCGCAGGAACGCGTAAATGGTGTCCTCGATGGCCGGAACGTCCAGCTCCCGCAGCGTGTCGGCCAGCTCGCTGCGCCGCGCGGCGGGCATCGTCGTCCCGAGCGGGTTGTGCAGGGTCGGCTGGACGTACACCGCATGCGGCCGTGCCTCCCGCACGGCTGCCGGAACCAGTCCGTCCCCGTCAGTGGCGAGCGGCACGAGTGTGACCCCGAGGCGCGCGGCGATCCCCTTCACCACGGGATAGGTGAGTGCCTCGACGCCGAGCCTGCCACCGACCGGGACGAGGGCTGCGACGGCCGCGGCAATCGCCTGCCGCCCGTTGCCCGCGAAGAGGATCCGCCCGGGTTCGGGACACCAGCCGGACCGCGCGAGCAGGTCCGCGGCGGCGGCACGGGCCTGTTCCGTACCGGACACCCCCACCGGTCGCAGCGCCAGCGCGAGCGCATCGGGCCGCTGCAGACCGTCGAGGTCGCGCGCCAGCATCTCCGGCTGGTTGGGAAGCATGGGGAAGTTCAGTTCCAGGTCGATCCGCGCGGCACCGGGTTCGGCGAGTGCGGGCTCGACCGGCGGTGCTGCCGCGCGCACGAAGGTGCCGCGGCCGACCTCGCCGCTCACGAGACCGCGGCGCCCCAGCTCGGTATAGACCCTGGCGGCTGTGGACACCGCGATGCGGCGCTCGCGGGCGAACCTGCGTTGCGGTGGCAGCCGCTGGCCCGGCCGGAGCCGCCCGGCGGCGATGTCGGCGGAGAGCTGATCGGCGATGGCGCGGAAATCCTCCATACCAGCATTATTGCACCGAGGTCAATGTTTTCATTGCACCGAGGCATTGCACTGGTTAGCGTCGGGCTGTGAGCACACTCCCGATCAACGGCATCACTGTCGGCTTCGATGACGCCGGCTCGGGCCCGGCGCTGGTCCTCGTGCACGGCCACCCGTTCGACCGCTCCATGTGGCGACCACAGTTCGAGCGTTTCGCCGGTGCCGGCTGGCGGGCGATCGCCCCGGACCTGCGCGGCTACGGTGACAGCACCGTCACCCCGGGCCCCACGACGCTGGCGACGTTCGCGGATGACATCGCCACGCTGCTCGATCAGCTCGGGGTCACCGAGTTCGTCCTGGGTGGACTGTCGATGGGCGGGCAGATCGTCCTCGAGTGCTACCGGCGGTTCCCACACCGGATCCGCGGGCTGCTGCTGGCCGCCACCAGCCCGCACGCGGAGACCGCCGAAGGCAGGCGTCACCGTCACGAGCTGGCCGCCAGGCTCCTCCGGGAAGGACTCGGCCCGTACGCACGCGAAGTGCTGCCGAAGATGATGGCACCGGAGAACATCCGCGCCCTGCCGTCGACCGCACGGCACGTGCTGCGGATGATGACCGCAACGTCGCCGGAGGGCGCCGCGGCAGCACTGCGCGGCCGGGCCGAGCGCCCCGACTACGTCGAGCTCCTGGCGCGGATCGCGGTGCCCACCCTGGTCGCGGTGGGTAGCGATGACGCGTTCACGCCCGTCGACATCGCGCGGCTGATGCACGAGCGCATCCCCGGCTCGTTACTGACCGTGCTCGACGGCGCCGGGCACCTGCCCAACCTGGAGCGGGAGGTCGCCTTCAACGATGCGTTGCAGAAGTTCCTCGAGATCAACTTCAGCCGCCCCGGAGATCACCCCTTTGGGTGAGGCTTTAGGGTAGGCGCGCTGCCTTCCCTGCCCGAAAGGCTCTTCGGTGTACGACGACGTGTCGGTGACGCGGCTGTCCGACGGTGACGGCTGGAACGACCGGGTCCCGCCAGGACCGCGGTCACGCCTGCGCGTTGTCGCCGTGATGACTGCGGTCGTGGTCGGTTGCGCCGTCGCCGCTGTCGTCGTGAGTTCGGGCGGCTCCAAGGACGAGGCGACACCGGACCCCAACGACGCGGTGATCATCGCGCTGCCCACCGGCACGTCCGGCATCGCCGGGGTTGACACCACCACGACGACGATCAGCCATGTCAGTACGGAAAATCCGGTCACCACGACGACCACGACCACGACGACGACCGAGAGCTCGACGACCACCACCACGACCACCGCGGTCACGACGACCGAGGTCACGACCACCACCACGACGAGTCCGCGCCCGCCGTCGAGGACCACCGAGCCATCGGAGGAGTCCAGCTCGTCGCCTCCGCCGGACGCGCCCCGCCCGCCGCGGCCACCCACCACTACGACCACGACCACGCCGCCGGAGGACGACGGCTGCTGGTTCATCTTCTTCTGCTAAGAGGCCACCGCCTGCGCCGCGACGGGACGTAGGGGCCGGAGTTCGCCGTCGTCCACGCCGCGCTCCGCACGATGACCTCCTTGTACCACGCTGCGTTGCGCCCGGTCAGCACCATCCCATGTGGACTGTCGTCGGCAGCCACGTACTGGATCAGCCCGTCCCGCCTGCCCAGGCTCACGCACTGGTTGAGGTACCGGAACCGTAGCGGCGCGGGCTCCCGGTCTGCGATCGCCTCCGCGGCACGGAGTCCCATCGGTAGCCCGATCGCGCACGCCATCCGCAGAAGCTGCCCACCACGCCGATGCGCCGCGGCGCTGTCGCCCACCACGTAGACGTCCGGATGCGACACCGACCGCATGGTGCCGTCCACCTGGATCCGCCCGTGCTTGTCCACCGCGAGCCCTGCACCGGCAGCGAGGTCGGTGACGACGAACCCCGTGGCCCACAGCGTCAACCCGGCGCCGACCACGGCCAGCACACAACGTTCGGCCACGAGATCGGCAATGCGCTTGCCCGCCTCGGCGGCGTCCGGCCAATCCTGTCAACCGGCCAGCTGTGTGGTGAGGAAGCCGAGCTTGTCGGGGTTGAGGACGATGCGCAGCGCGGCGATCCTGCCGTCGACGATGTCCAGTGCCACAACGAGCAGTACGGTGCCGCCGGCGAAGGCCACGAGCCCGGGCTGGCCGTTGAGCTCGGTGGTGAGTATCCGCAGTCCCGGTACGTCGCGGCTCATCCAGCCGAGGTACTGCACCACCCGGTCCAGACCGCGGACCGGCTTGCGGGCAGCCGTCGCCTTGCCGCCGCCGTCGGCCCATGACACGACATCGGTCGCGAGGAGGTCACGCAGCGCGGCGGCGTCACCACCACGCGCGGCGTTCAGGAACCGTTGTGTGATGCGGAATCGGTCCTCGCGCGATGGCGTGAAGCGCGGGCGGCCGTCGGTCACGTGCAACCGCGCCCGGCGGTACAGCTGCCGGCAATGCGACTCGGTCAGCTCCAGGATCGCGGCGATCTCGCCGTGGCTGTAGCCGAACGCCTCCCGCAGCACGAACACCGCACGCTCGGGCGGCGTGAGCCGTTCCAGCAGCACCAGGAACGCCATCGACACGGTCTCGCGCTGCTCGGCGGTGTCGAGCGGGCCGAGCGCGGAGTCGGCGGTGTCCACCGGTTCCGGCAACCACGGACCGACGTACCTCTCGCGGCGCGCCCTGGCGGAGGTGAGCCGGGTGAGGCACAGGTTGGTCAGAACCTTCGTCAGCCACGCCGCGGGGGTCCGGATACCGGCACGGTCGGCGGTGCTCCACCGTAGGAACGTGTCCTGCACGGCGTCCTCGGCCTCACTCGCCGAGCCGAGCAGACGGTAGCCCAGCGCGAACAGGCGTGGGCGCTGCTCCTCGAACTCCCGCAACTCCTCCGGCGCGACGGACACGGACCGAGCATAGGCGCACACTGTCGGCAGGTGTGCACCACGTCCCGGCGCTATCGTCCACAGTGGACCACCCCGCGTCCGGTTACTCCTCGCCAGGCCAGGCTCCGGTCGCCTTCTCGTAGCTCGCGGCGCCCGCCCGGTCGACCGCGGCCTTGACAGCACCGAAGATCGCACCCTCGACCGCCGCCGCGGCGATGACCTGCCACACCGTGTACTTGCGGTCGGTGGCGTTCGGCGCATCGGGCTCACCGCTCACCCGCTTCCAGACCTGCTTGAACACCGTGCCCGCCAGCACGGCACCCAGTGTGCTCACCAGCAGGCTCAACGGCTTGTAGAGCGTCTTCATCGCCGCATCCTCCACACGATCACAGCGCCGACCGCGAGCGCGGCGACCGCGAGGACCACGACGGCCGGGCCGGGGTTGGCCCTGGCCGTGTCCACGGCTTTCGTGGTGCCGTGCTGAAGCTGCTGCCTGGCGCGGGCGCTACGCTCCCGCACCTGCCCCTGCATCCGCGTGACGTGCTCCTGCACCTGCTCCCTCGTCCGCGCCGGCACGTTCAGCTTGTACATCAGCGCCTCGGCGGTATCGCCCAGTTCCTTGCGGGTCAGCTCGATGTCGAGCCGCGCCTCCTCCGCGTCCCGTGGGGGCTCGCCCGGCGTGCTCATCGGTGAATCCTCTCCCGCACGACCGCCACGTCACGCCGCACGCTGTCGGTGGCCTCGCGTGGCAGTGGTGGCCCGGCCCGCTGTACCTGGGTCTTGCCCACCAGACCGAGCACACCGGCGACGAGCAACAGCAGGCCACCGATGATCAACGCCGAAGCCCACCCCGGCAGCACCAGCGCAAGCGCAAGCACGGCCGCGGCAATGAGTGCTCCGGCACCGTAGAAGGCGGTGACAGCGGCGGCTCCGGCGAGGCCTGCGCCCGTGCCGACCCGCTTGCCCTTGGCCCGCATCTCCGCGACGGCGAGCGACACCTCGTCCCTGACCAGCCGGCTGGCCTGTGCCGACAGGTCGTTGACCAACTGCGCCACCGTGCGCTCATCCGCCGTCACATCGCGCTGTTCTTCGTAAACCATGGGCTCCTCCATCCCATCGGCGGCGAGACGCTGCCCCACGGTGTGCCCGGGTGCGGCGCCGGACAAACATCCCGGGTATCCGCCTGGGCACCCGGTGTGGACGTGCCTACGTGGGGTATTCCGCCTGCACCATGCCTACGCAGCAGCTGACCTCGTGGACGGGGCTGAGTTGGGGAGGGCCGGTAGAGCTGAGGGTGCCGGCCGAAGCGCGACAGCTCGCGATGATCCGGACGGTCGCGCAATGCGTCGCGAGGCAGGAGGGCTTCGGGCAGGACGAGGCGACCGATGTCGTGGTGGCGGTCGATGAGGCCGCGGGGTGCCTCATCGGCGCCTCGGTACCCGGCGCGATCCTCACCTGCCGGTATGTGCTGGCTCTCGGCAAGCTTCAGGTGGTCGTGTCCACGACCACACGAGCGGGCAGTGTCCCTGGCAGCCACGCCTTCGGCTGGCGGGTACTCACCACCATGACGGACTCGTTGTCGGTCTGGCGCTTCGAGCACGACGGCCAGCGCAGTGTGGACCGGATCGTGCACATCGAGTTCGCCAAGCAGTTCGTGCCGGGAAGGCTGTAGCTCGCGGCGTTTACCGGGCGACACTCGCGGGCAAGTCTGTTGCGACTTCAGCCGGGGGAGGGAACATGAAGATCGCCATGGTCTCGGAGAACGCCAGCCCGCTGACGCCGCTGGGCGGGCAGAACGTCCACGTCGCCGAACTTTCCACCGGACTGGCTCGTGCGGGGCATGACGTGACCGTCTACACGCGACAGAACGGCACCGATCAGCCTGCGGTGGTACGCGCCCCGGCTGGGTATCGCGTCGTGCACGTTCCCGCTGGACCATTGCGACAGTCGACGGCGGAGCCTCCACCGCATCTCGGCGAGTTCACGACGTTTCTCGAACGACAGTGGCGCACGGGTCGTCCGGACGTCGTACACGCGCACTTCTGGATGTCCGGCCTGGCCTCGGTGCTCGCCGCACGCGCACTGGACGTTCCGGTGGTGCAGACGTTCCACACGCTGGGTGTGGTGAAGCGGCGCCAGCAGAGCGTCGAGGACGCCGGTCCTCCTGAGCGGATGCGGCTGGAGCGACTCATCGGGCGCCAGGCTGCGCGGGTGGTGGCCACGTGCTCGGACGAGGTGTTCGAGCTGGTGCGGATGGGCGTGGCGCGTTCACGGGTGTCGGTGGTGCCGGGTGGCGTCGACATCGAGCGGTTCACCCCCGGCGGCAAGCCGGCGCGACGCGGGCCGCACCACCGGATCGCCGCGGTGGGCAGGCTGGTGCCGCGCAAGGGGTTCGACATCGCGATCGCGGCGTTGCCGGCGCTGCCCGGGACGGAGCTGGTGGTCGCGGGCGGCCCGGAGCCGGGGCGCCTGGCCGAGGACGCGGAGGCGCGGAGGCTGCTGCGCTACGCCGACCGGCTCGGGGTCGCCGACCGGGTACGCCTGGTGGGCCAGGTCGGCCGTGCGGACATGCCGGCGTTGCTCCGCTCGGCCGACGCGGTGGTGTGCACTGCGTGGTACGAGCCGTCCGGTCTGGTGCCACTCGAAGCCATGGCGTGCGGGGTGCCGGTGGTGGCCGCCGCGGTCGGCGGGCTGACCGATGCGGTGGTGGACGGCGTCACCGGCACGCTGGTGCCGCCGAAGCGACCGGATGCCGTCGCCGCGGCGGTCCGCACGCTGCTCGCCGACCCGGCGCTGCGGGACGCCTACGGCATCGCCGGCAGCGACCGCGCCCGCTGCCGTTACTCGTGGGACCGTATCGCCGACGACACCTACCGCGTCTACCAGCGGACCATGCCGGCTCCGGTCATCGGAACGGAAACCGGCTAGGGCAGTACTCCAGCCGTAGATCGTGATCACCCTTGGGCTGTGGCATGGCGGTGGCAGTGGCTTGCTTGGGATCGGGCCTGGTGGCGGCGCTGCCAGTGGCATCAGCGCAGCCGGTGGGCCGCGTCGTGAACGTACTGGGCGGCGAGGGTGATGAACAGGCGCGCGCATCGGGAAGAACTCAGCCCTCGTATCCGTTGTACGGAACCAGTGAACATACGGATTGCTGGTCAGAAGGGTGAGGCCGTGTCGGTGACGTTTAACGAGGAGACGCGCAAGCTTCTGGACGGGAGGAACTTCGCCACCGTCGCGACGCTGAACCGGGACGGCGGGCCACAGACCTCGGTGGTCTGGATAGCAAGGGACGGAGACGCGGTGCTGTTCTCCACCACGGCCGGGCGACGGAAGGCCCGAAACCTTACCCGGGACCCACGGGTCAGCCTCACCGTCTACGACACCGAGAACCCCTACCACTCCGTGGACATCCGCGGCACCGTCGAACTGATCGAGGACCGGGAGCAGTCTCTTCCGCGCAAGCTCTCGCAGAAGTACCTCGGCGAGGACCCGCCCGCCGAGTCGGACGATGTCCTCCGGCTGGTCGTCCGGGTGACTCCGCAGAGGATCTCAGGCTTCTCTGTCTGACGCCAGGTCTGACGCCAGCAACTTCCTGTGCCGGGACAGGTTCGGCACAGGCGCTGTTGGCGCTGGTTCGCATGTGATCACGATCTACAGCTGGAGTACTGACTGCTACAGAGTCTCCACCCGGCAACTCGGGTGCCCGAGCGGGCAACTCGCGCGCCCCAGCGGGGGACTCGCAGACCGGAACGGGGGACTCGCGCGCCCCAGCGGGGGACTCGCGTGCGGGAGCGGGGGACTCGCGCGTGTAACGGGCGACTCGCCGAAGCGGGCTTCGCCTATTGGGGCTGGGCAAATGAGCCGTTAGGCTCGTGGCGTCAGGCGGTCGAACAGCCAGCGGCTTCGCTGTGTACACCGCTGGAGGTGACGTGCCGGAGCTTCCACCGTTCAGCCCGCTGCTGGACATCACCGACGAGCCCCACGGGCAGAGCCTGGTGGTGCGTGTGCAGGGCGAGATCGACCTCAGCACCGGACCGTTGCTGGAGCGGCACCTGCTCGACGTTCTCGGCTCGGTGGACCCGCCCCATCCGCTCGTCGTGGATCTCTCGGGCGTCCTGTTCCTCGGCTCGTGTGGCCTGGCGCTGCTGGTCGAGACGCACGAAGCGGCCAGTGAACGGGGTACGCCGCTGCGCATCGTCGCCGCTCAGCGCGCCATCCGGCGCCCCGTCGAGGCGGTCGGGCTGAACACCACGTTGCAGCTGCATCCGACGCTGGAAGCCGCGCTCGCGCACGTGCCCTGACCGGGGAATAGGCGCGACCACAGCGGGTACACGGATCTGGTGACCTCGCACAATCGTCGTTTCGCCGCGCAGCTCCGGAAAGAGGCCTGCACGGTCGGCGATCCGCGGCGCGTGGCCGAAGGGCATCTGCCCACGCACGAGGGTGTGCTGGCGTCCGGCTTCACGATCAGCAGTCGAATGCATGCCGTTCTTCCGCTACTGGGCGTGTATCGCGGCAACTCCCGCGTGTGGGTCGCACACGACTGCCTCGAAGTGCGTTACGGCCCGTGGTGGTTCGAGACGCCACTGTCCAACGTCACACGTGTGACCGCCGACGATGAGCACGTGTGCATCAGCTTCCGCACGCCGGTGCACGGCCACGAACCGCTCGGCTTCCGGCACCACGATTTCACCGTCGCCGTCGACCAGCCCCGCGAGTTCGCCCAATCACTGCGCACCAGGCTGGTCGTCCGATCCGTTCAAGACGGGCCGGGAACCGGCGAGGAACGATAAGGGGCATGTCCGTTGATCTGTCCGCCGCCGCGGCGTTCCTTGCCACCCACGGCCGTATCCTCGACCAGCACCGGCTCCAGCTCAGCCTCGGCAACGGCGACCCCGAAGCCACGCTCGGCGCGCTGACGGCCTACCGCAACCGCGACGGCGGGTACGGCCATGGCCTCGAGCCCGACCTGCGTTGCGCCGAGAGCCAGCCCGGCGCCGCCCTGCATGCGTTCGAGGTGTTCGCCGACCTCGCGCCGGTGACCCATCCGCACGCCGCCGCCCTGTGTGACTGGCTTGCGTCGGTGACCCTGCCCGACGGGGGCCTGCCGTTTGCACTGCCGATCGCCGACCCAGCCGGGTGCGCGCCGTTCTGGGTGCAGGCCGAACCCGGCGTGTCGTCACTGCAGATCACAGCGATCTGCGTGGCGAACGCGCTGCGGGTCGCCGCCCACGACCCCGCCGTGGCCGGCCACCCCTGGCTGGACCGCGCGGCCGAGTACTGCCTGTCCGCCATCGGCGCACTGGACGGGCAACCGCACGCGCTGGTGCTGGCCTTCGCGACGCGGTTCCTCGACGCCGCACACACGCGCTATCCCGAGGCGGCGGCCCTGCTCGACAGCGTGCGCCGCTTCGTTCCCGCCGACGGGATCGTGCACGTCGCGGGCGGCGCCGAGGACGAGGTGATGCGCCCGCTGGACTTCGCGCCGCTGCCCGGCGGACCGGCGCGCACGCTGTTCTCGCGGGAGGTGATCGAGGCCGAACTGCGCCGCCTGGCCGGTGAGCAGCAGGACGACGGCGGCTGGCAGGTCGGCTTCGTCAGTTACTCACCGGCGGCGGCGCTGGAATGGCGCGGATACGCGACCGTCGGCGCCATCCAGCTACTGGCCGAAACTCAGAACCGCAGGCCCACGAGGTAGTCGTAGCCGACCTCGGCGGTCTTGAGCGGGTCGGTGGGCTGGTCGTGCTCGACGATGTAGTGCTTGACGCTGCCACCGGACCAGGTCTTGCGGAAGATCTCGGCGAAATCGATGGTGCCGGTGCCGAGGTCCGCGAAACCGCCGTCGGCACCCCGGTCCTTGACGTGGAACTGCCTGACGCGCCCGGCATGCCGGCGGAACTCGCGTACCGGATCGACCCCACCGGCGACGAGCCAGTACAGGTCGTACTCGAAGTGGATATTGCGGCGCGTCGTGTGGCGCGCGATGACATCGAACGGCCGGACGCCGTCGATAGCCTGGAACTCGTGCGCGTGGTTGTGGTAGCCGTAGGCGATGCCAGCCTTCCGGAACGCCTCGCCCGCCGCCTCCAGCCGCTGCGCGAACGCCGTCCAGTCGGCGATGGTGCCGTAGTTGGCGTAGGCGCAGTCGGCCAGGTGGTAACCGAGGATTTTCGCGTCGGCGATCAGCTGGTCCACGTCGGCACCGTCGAACCCGACGTGTGCGGAGACGGCCCGCAGCCGGTACTTGTCGAGCAGCCCGCGGAACTCGGTGGCCGAGCGGCCGTAGGTCCCGGCCAGCTCGACGTTGCGGTAGCCGATGTCGGCGATCGCCTCCAGCGTGCCGGCGAGATCCGCCTGCAGCGCGTTGCGCAGCGTGTAGAGCTGAACGGCGATGCGCTCCTTCGGCAGGCGCCGTCCCCCGTGTCCCCCACCCGCCGCGGCAGTGGCCGGCAGTGCACCGGCAACGCCGACGGCCATGGCCGCACCGGCCGCGGTGCGCAACATGACTCGACGGGACAGGCGAGACTCCGGTGTTTCGCTCATTGTCATTTCCCTTCGGTACTGAACGCGGCGTCGAAGGCGGCCGCGGGCTTGTCGAAGTTGAGATTGCGAATGAACTGCACGGCCTCGGCGGCGCCGCGGAGACGATCCATACCGGCGTCCTCCCACTCCACCGAGATCGGCCCGGTGTAGCCGATCGAGTTGAGGGCGCGGAACGCGCTCTCCCAGTCCACGTCACCGTGGCCGGTCGAAACGAAGTCCCAGCCGCGACGCGGGTCCGCCCACGGCAGGTGCGAGCCGAGCCTGCCGTTGCGGCCATCGAACCGCTTCTTGGTGTCCTTGCAGTCGACGTGGTAAATGCGGTCGGCGAAATCGAGGATGAAGCCCACCGGATCGAGGTCCTGCCACACGAAGTGCGAGGGGTCCCAGTTGAGCCCGAAGGCGGGACGGTGGTTCACCGCCGCCAGCGTCCGCTGGGTCGTCCAGTAGTCGTAGGCGATCTCACTCGGGTGCACCTCGTGGGCGAAGCGCACACCGACCTCGTCGAACACGTCCAGAATCGGGTTCCAGCGGTGGGCGAAGTCGGCGTAGCCGTCGTCGATGGTCTCCTGCGGCACGGGCGGGAACATCGCAACGTACTTCCAGATCTTCGACCCGGTGAATCCGATGACGGTGTCCACACCGAACTTCGCGGCAGCACGCGCGGTGTCGGCCAGCTCCGCGGCGGCCCGCTGCCGCACACCCTCCGGCTCGCCGTCGCCCCAGATCCGGGCAGGCAGGATGTTGCGGTGCCGCTCGTCGATCGGGTCGTCGCACACGGCCTGACCGACCAGATGGTTGGAGATCGCCCACACCTTCAGGCCGTAGGACTCCAGCAACTTGCGCCTGCCCTCGACATAGTCGTCCTCGGCCAGCGCACGGTCCACTTCGAAGTGATCGCCGGAACAGGCGATCTCCAGCCCGTCATAACCCCATTCGGAGGCCAGCCTGCACACCTCCTCGAAGGGAAGGTCGGCCCACTGGCCGGTGAACAACGTAACCGGTCGGCTCATCGGTATGCTCCCTCTCGGATTCCTTGCAGTTGCAGCAGGAGGTCACGCACTGCGGTGGCCTCCACCCGGCCAGTCGATTCCACAGTGGACGGAACGGTCGCTTCGGAGCACACGAGGACAGGCCCCTCGGCCTTGGCCGAGGGCAGCCTGCCGTGCGAGCCGCGGACGAACCGCGGGTCGGTGGGCACCACGTTCATCGCATAGCGCAGGCCCACCTTCTTGCGCACCAGGTTCAGCCCCGCCTTCGCCTTCACCAGCCGGTCGTCCGGATCGAAGAACAACTCGGCGGGGTCGTAGCCGGGCTTGCGGTGGATATCCACTCCCCTGGCGAAATCCGGAGCGTGCGCATCGTCGAACCAGTAGTAGTAGGTGAACCAGGCATCCGGCTCGGCCACGACCACGAGCTCGCCTGCCCGTTCGTGGTCGATGCCGTACCGTGCCTGTGCCTCCCGGTCGAGCACCTCGTCGACGCCGGGCAGCGCGCTCAGCACGTCACGCACCCTGGGCAAGTCCTGCTCGTCGGCCACGTACACATGCGCTACCTGGTGGTCGGCCACCGCGAACGCTCGCGACGTCCACGGATCGAGGTACTCCATTCCGTCCTGTGTGTACACATCGAGCAGGCCTTCCCTGCGCAGCAGCCGGTTGATGTCCACCGGGGTGTCCACCGCGGTGATGCCGTACTCGGACAGCGCCACCACCGCGGCACCGTCCCGCGCGGCATCAGCCAGTAGCGGGGCGAGCTCGGCGTCCACGGCACGTGCCGCTGCCGCCGCCTGCGGCGCGCCGGGACCGAAACGCTGCAGGTCGTAGTCCAGATGCGGAATGTAGACCAGCAACAGGTCAGGCGAGTCGGTGCGCAGGATTCGCCGTGCCGCACCGACGATCCAGCGGGTGGAGGTAATGGACGCGGTCGGCCCCCAGTACTGGAACAGAGGGAAGGCACCCAGCTCGGCAGTGAGAGCGTCGTGCAGCTGCGGAGGGCGCACGTAGCAGTCCGGTGACTTGCGGCCATCGGCGTGGTAGATGGGTCGCGGCGTCACCGTGACGTCGGTGGTGGCGCCCATCGCGTACCACCAGCAGACGTTGGCCGCGGTGTACCCCGGCACTGCTGCCCGCGCCGTCTCCCACACCTTGTCGCCCAGCACGAGCTTGTTGTGCTGGCGCCACAGGAAAACCTCGCCGAGGTCGCGGAAGTACCAGCCGTTGCCGACGATGCCGTGCTCCGCAGGCATCCGTCCGGTGAGGAATGTCGACTGTGCACTGCACGTCACCGCGGGCAGCACCGTGCCCAGCTCCGCCTGCCAGCCCCGGGTAGCGAGCGCGGTCAGGTTCGGCATGTGACGCAGCAGCGCAGGCGTCATACCCACGACATCGATCAGGATGAGCTTCTTCATGCGGATACCTCTTTCGCGTGCCTGGCGGACTCGATCGCTTCGAGCGCCCACCGCAGCTCGTCGGCGATGCCTGCCGCGAGCTCTTGCCGTGCGCCCGCGGGCAGGACGTTCCAGGTGTAGGTCTCCACCTCGATGTGAGGCAGCGGCCCCTGTGCCGCCAGCGCGGCGAGCGCGGCCGTGAGCACCCCGGTGGTCGAGGTGAGCGGCGCATCCGGTTGCGCGTGCAGCGGCACGTGGAAGTGCACCCGCCACGGACCGGTCGCGGGCAGCTCCCCCATGGCCTCCAGTAGGTCGTCGGCAGCGAGCACCTCTCCGGCAGCCGACCGCTCGCGTACCTGGTGCAGGTAACGCGGTTCCGCGAACTCCCGCAGCGCCGCCATGGCCTCAGCGGTCCCGGGGTGCTCGACGTGCAGTGCCGCCGAGGCCTGAACCTTGACCACATCCAACCCGGCGCGGCGTATCCGCTCCACCGTCTGTGCCGGATCGGCGAACGACACCGCGAGGTGGCAGGTGTCCAGGCACAGTCCGATGTAGTCGGGGTCGGCTCTGCCCGCCAGCCAGCCGAGGGCATCGTCGACGGTGTCCAGCACGCAGCCGGGTTCGGGCTCGACCGCGAGCTTGATGGGCTGCTCGTGGCGGGCGCGCGCCGACCGCAGCACGCGGGTGACCTCGTCGAGCGCGATGGCCGCGCGGATGTCGTGTGAGGACGACCACGGTTGGCGCCAGGCCAGTGGCAGCGTCGAAATGCTGCCATAGCCGGCATCGGGTGGCAGCAGGTCGGTGAGGACGGTGATGCAGTCCACGGTGTACCGCAGCCGACGGGGATCCGTCCACGTTGGAACGTAGACCGAATGCTTGACGACCTCATCGTGGAAGCCGCCGTACGGGAAGGCGTTGAGCGTCTCCACAGCGAGGCCGCGTGCGGCGAGCTCGGCGGCGAACCCGCGCCGTGCGGCCGGGTCCGCCGCGAGCCCCGCGGCGACGTCGGCGGCCAGCCAAAGACCGACCCCCAGCCGGTCCTCGCCCAGCCGCTCACGTACCGGCACGGCATAGGCGTCGAGCTGGCGCAGTATCCCGTCAAGGTCCTCGGCGGGATGCACGTTCGTGCAGTACGACAGCATCGGCACCGTCACAGCCTCGCGCCACGCAGCACGGAGTTGCCCTCGAACGTCGCACCGCCCGGCTCGCCCGCATCGATCGGGTCGAGCATGAGCTTTCCGCTCTGGCCGTAGAACTCCACCGGGTTGCGCCAGAGCACGGTGTCCACATCGGAATCGGTGAAGCCGGCCGCGAGCATGGCCTCCCCGGTGCGGTAGGTCTTCAGTGGATCGGAACGCCCCCAGTCGGCGGCCGAGTTCACCAGCATCCGGGCCGTTCCGTACTCCTTGAGTATCGCGACCATCCGGTGCTCGTCCATCTTGGTGTCGGGGTAGATCGAGAACCCCATCCAGCAACCCGCTTCGGCGACCAGTCCGACGGTCAGCTCGTTGAGATGGTCGATGACCACCAGCTCCGGCGCGATATTGGACTCCCGGACGAGATCCAGCGTGCGTTTCGTGCCGGCGAGCTTGTCCCGGTGCGGGGTGTGCACCAGCACCGGAAGCTCGTGTTCGAGCGCGAGCGAGAGCTGGTGACCGAACGCTTTCTCCTCGGCCTCGGTCATCGAGTCGAAGCCGATCTCACCGACGGCAACGACACCGTCCTTGGCCAGGTACCGCGGCAGGACGTCGAGCACATCGACGCACCGGGGATCGTTGGCCTCCTTGGGATTCAGCGCGATCGTGCAGTGGTGACGGATACCGAACTGTGCGGCGCGGAAACGCTCCCAGCCGATGAGCCCGTCGAAATAGTCGACAAAGGAACCGACGTTCGTCCGCGGCTGGCCGAGCCAGAAAGCGGGTTCCACCAGCGCCCGCACCCCGGCGCCGTACATCTGCTCGTAGTCGTCGGTGGTGCGCGACGTCATGTGGATGTGCGGATCGAAGATCCTCATCGGACACCCTTCTGGAGAACGAGATGTGCGTCGGGCGGCACCGTGCGCCCGGCTGCCTTGCGCTCGGCCACGTAGTCGGTGACCATCCGCACCAGCTCGTCATCGATCCGGTCGGCGAGACCGCTGACGGCAGCGAGCGGCACTCCGACGAACAGGCATTTGAGTACGCCATGCCGCCACATGTGCGGATCGAGCCGCTCCGCGGCGAACGGGCCGAGAGCGGCCGCGACCAGCCCGATGTCGTTGGCGCGCAAGGCATCCTCGACGAGCTGAAGACCGACGTCGGCGACGCCGGCAGGCAGGTGATGGAGCCCGCGCAGCACGCCCCTGCGTTCGGCGCCATCGCCGTAGCGATAGAGGTCGGCCACCTCCTTGGCCAGCTCGTCCCCGGTCAGCGCCGTGGCGAGGGCAGCAAGCAGGCGCACCCTCGCGTGGTCGTCGGTGGTGCCGTGCACGAGCCCTTGCGCGTCGAGCGATGAGCGGCCCGCCTTGCGCCCCACGGCAGGGAACAACGTGCGGATCTTCACCGGATCAGCACGGACCGCCCCTTCTGCGCGGCTGAGCCAGTCCGCGGCCTGTAGCGCGGCGAGGCTGCGCCGTGCGACGTCAGGCGCCGCGTGGCTGTGCCGGGGAAGTTCGACGGCGGCGAGACCCCGGTAGCCGATGTCGGCGAGTGCGCCCAGCGTGCCTGCCAGGTCCAGCTGCCCCTCACCGAACTCGAGATGCTCGTGTACCCCGGGCAGCATGTCGTCGAGCTGCACGTTGAACAGGAGCTCACCCGCCTCCCGCACGCATTCAGCGGCGCTCTTCGGCTCCACCGCAACACAGTGACCGACATCGAGCGTGATGCCGAGCAGCTCCGGCGAGCCCAGTTCGGTACGGAGCCGAATGGCTTGCGCGAGGTGCTGCACGAAGTGGCCGGGTTCGGGTTCGAGTGCGAACCGTACCTCGGCGCCGTCGAGCACGGCGGCCACGCCATCCCGCATGCGGCGCCACGCCGTTTCATCGTCCACATCGGACGGCTTGACCCCGGACCAGAACGAGACGCATTCGGCGCCGAGGTCAGCGGCGATGCGTGCTGCCCGCCGCAGGAAGTCGATCCGCGGAGCCGGATCGTCGGACACGAGCGTCGGCTGATGCTTGCGCCACGGATCGAGAAGGTAACGCGCTCCGGTCTCGACGACGACGCCGAGGCCGAGGTCGTCCAGCCGGGCGCGTACCCGGCCGGTCTGCGCGACGACGTCGTCGGCGAAGGGATCGAGATGCGCGTGGTCGAGAGTGAGCGCCACGCCCGTGTAACCGAGGTCGGCGATGATCGCGAGCGCGTCGTCGAGCCGGTGGTTGGCGAAACCGTTGGTACCGTAGCCGAATCGCAGCGTGCTCATGTCGGACTCACCTTTCTCGCGAGCCGTCTCGCCAGCGGTAACGCACCGGCGAGCACGGCGGCGGTGCGCACGGCGCCGTGCCGGGCGGCCAGGCTCGCCTGCAGTGGCACCATGCCGTGGATTCCGGCCATGGTCGCCGCGCGCACGCGTGGCGCGGACGGCGAACCAGCGGCCTCGTACTGCGCGATGCCCACGGTCGCTGCGTACCCGCCGGCGAAGGCCAGCCCAGTCAGGCGGTGCGCCCGTCGCCTGGCGCGACCGGCGACGGCCAGTACCGTGGCCGCCGCGGTGCCGGCGAGTGCGGCACCCGCGGTGCGCGGGGATCCACCGTGGACCTCGCCTGCGGACAGCGCCGTCACGCCGAGGGTGTGCACGCCGAGCGCGGCGGCGGCCGGTGCGGCGTCGCGCCACCGCCCGCCCGCGCCCAGCAGCACGTCCAGCGCCCGGCACGCTGCCATACCGGAAGGTCCCGCGGCGGTCCCCTTCAGTTTCGTGTCATAGGCGCAGATCGCGGCGGCCAGCGGGACCGCAACACGCAGCGTGCGCCGACCGCCGCCGAACCCGGCGAGGCCGAGCCCGGCGACGGTCAGCGCGCCTCCGGTGGCAAGGGCCGCGCCCGCACTCATCCGGCCGGAGGGGATCGGCCGCTCCGGGCGCTCGACCGCGTCGAGCTCCCGGTCGGCCCAGTCGTTGAGTGCCATCCCAGCCCAGTAGAAGGCCACAGATGCCAGTGGCAGTGCCCATCTCCTTCCCCGCAACGGTGTCCCCGCCGCCGCCGCGCCGGCCACCGTGTCCCCGAGCACCGTGAGCGCCGCGGGTGCCCGGACGAGCTCGGCCAGCGCACCCAATCCGGTCACAGCGACTCCGCCCAGCTCGCCAGCGCGGTGAACTGTTCGGCGAGGCGGTGTTCCCCCGTGCCCCAGGGGTCCTTGAAGAAGAAGCCGAGGGCGCCGAGCGGACCGGCCCGCCCGGCTCGGTGTGCCGCGGCGGTGAACCGCGCGAGGTCCAGCACCAGCGGTGCGGCCAGCGCGGAGTCGTACCCGCTCCAGGTGAACTGCAGGCTCATCCTGGCGCCGAGGAAACCCTCGAACGACACGTGGTCCCACGCGATCTTCTGCTCGCCGAGATCGGGCACGTTGTCGATGTGCAGCGGCGCGGTCACCTCACTGCCCAGCAACGTGGCGAGCCCCCGTCCCTTGGACGCTAGCTTGCTGCCCGCGTGCTCGGCGTCGGCGAGCGTGAGCCCGTCCCCGCCGCCGAGCAGGTTGGTGCCCGACCACGACCGCACCCGCAGTGCGCGTGCGGCGAACATCGGCGCGAGCGTGCTGCGCACCAGGGTCTCCCCTGTCTTGCCGTCCGATCCCGCGTACGGAAGTCCTTGCTGCGCGGCGAGTTCCTCCAGTGCGGGCAGCCGTATTCCCGTGGACGGTGTGAAGTCGACGAACGGACAGCCCGCCCGCAGCGCCGCGTACGCAGCGACCGAACTCGGGGGCAGCACCGTGCGCCCGGGAACGGCCATCGCGGCCTCGAGTGCCTGCAGGGTGGCGTGTTCGGGCAGTACCGGGAAGACCGGTTCCGTCGACGACACGTTGATCACTACGACCCGCGCGAGGCCGTGCCGCGCGGCGAACTCGCCGATGTCATCGGCGAGCCGCCGTGCGGCATCCGCCTGGGAACCCGGGTTGGTGGCCGGATGGTAGCCCTGTCGCAGCTGACCATCCACATCAGACAAGCTCTGGCGGACCGCCTCGAACACCCGGTGCGGGATGATCCCGGATTCGGCGAGCAGCTCCGCACGTTTGTCCAACGCGATCTCGGCGATGTCATGGCCGCCGACGTGGAGGTCGTCCCAGCCGGGCAACCACACGCCGGAGAACTGAGGCAGGGCGCTCACGCAGCCCGTCGGCTGCACCGCCTTCGCCCGCAGTGCCAGCAGTCCCGCGATGGCCGTGGTGGCCACCGAGCCACGTGCGCCGATCAACCACAACCCTGTGGGTTCCATGGGCTCCAACCTTCTTTTCTCGGTCCTGCGCAGCACGATCACGCCACCGCGATCGTGGGCTTCGAGATCGGCCTCCTAACTCGCCGCCGCCAGTGGCGCGCCACCTTCGATGTGCGCGAGCACCGCCTCCGCGTCACGGACAAGCGTGTCGCGAACACCATTGTCCGGCACCCGCTGCGCCCGGTCGACGAACTTTCGTAGCTCCTTGACCGCCTTCACGTCGTTGCCGCCTGCTTCGGCCTTGCGGGCCTTGGCCAGTTGCGACGACAGGGTCACGTAGTCCGAAAGCGACAGTCGGTTGCTCGACCGGAACCGTTCGATCAGCTGATCGATGTCACGCAGCGACGTGGTGGACGCGAACGCCACCGACTGTTCGGCGACGTTGCCTGCCACGTCGGTGGCGGTCACCGTCAGCGAGTGCAGCCCGAGTGGCAGCGTGTGCAGCGGCACCGTGCTGCCCGAGCTGATCAGCTGCCCGTTGAGCGTCGCGGACTGTTCCGCCAGCCCCGAGGTCGCGTCGGAGGCCAGCCACGTCACCACCAGGTCCGTGGCATCGCCGTAGACCCGGCCGTCCGCGACACCGGAGACCATCACCGTCGGCTTCGTGGCGTCGATCTTGATCGTCGCCGCCTTGTCCGACTCGACGTTGCCTGCCACGTCGACCGCACGGTAGAGCAGCGTGTGCTCGCCGTCGCCGGTGACCACGACCGGTTCGGTGTAGGTGGTCCACTCACCACCGTCGAGGCTCCACTCGACACGGTCCACACCGGAACCGGAGTCGGCCGCGGTGAGGGTCACCCCGACCTCGCCCTGGTGCCAGCCCGCGCTGCCGGGTTCGGCGAAGGTCGCCTCGGTGACCGGTGCCGTGACATCCAGCTCCTTGATCTGGATGTCGCGGAACCACACGTCGTCGCCGTTGCCGTGGTTCTGGATGCCGATGTGGCCCTGCGACAGGTCCCGGTTGGGGTCGGTGCTCACGAAATCGTTGATCAGGGTTCCGTTCAGGTAGACCTTGATCGTCTGGCCCTGCACCACGATCTCGTAGGAGTTCCATTCACCGGGCGGGTTGAGCGCCTCGTCCCGCGCCGCGATGTCGGCCGACTGGAAGTCGTAGATCGCGCCGGTGGTCTTCTCGGGTGCGTCCGTGGCGTCGATCTGGATCTCGTAGCCCTGGTTCACCGCGATCCACGGGTCGTTGCCCGGGGCGGGGAACCCGACGAAGACACCGGAGTTGTCATCGCCTGCCATCTTCCAGTCCAGCTTGAGGCTGTAGGCCCCGAACTCCTGCTCGAACCAGTACAGGCCCATTCCGCCGACCGACCGGATCGTGCAGTCCGCCTCGAACTCGAAGGAGCCGGGACCGGCCTGCCGCCAGCCGTCCATACTCGCCTCGGTGCCGTCGAAGAGCATCTGGTAGCCCTCCTCCGGCGATGTGGGGTCGCACGACGGTGGCGTGCCCGGTTCGGCGACACCGCTGCCGGTGAACCGGAGGGCGTCCACATCGAACAGTCCACCGGAGCCGGTTCCCTTGAACACCAGGTAGAGCGGCACCGTGCCACCCGGGTCGGTGACCGGGACGGGGTCGATGTCGACGTAGTTGTCGAAGCCGCCGGTGTTGCTGACGGCGACCGTGTGCAGCACGGGCCCATCCGGTGCGCCGGAACGCAGCTCTATAGTGCCGCCCGCGCCACCGGAGGACACCCGGTAGCCGATCGAGGAGATGCCGGTGAGGTTGGCCGGATCGAACGAGATCCAGTCACCGTCGTCGATGTAGCCCACCCGCTTGCCGCCGCTGGCGCCCGCGGCATCGACAACCTGGATTCCGTTGTGCTCGGTGAAGAACTCGGCCTGCTTGAGCTTGGGCTGCAGGATGCTCTCATCCGAGCCGGTCAGCGCCGGTACCTCGCCGGCACCGTTGTCGGTGTAGCTGGCGTTGATGACCCCGAACACGTTCGCGTCCAGGCCATGGCCCTCGTCGGCCGGTGTGGTGATGACGCCCTCGCAGCCGGTGGCCCGTGACAGCGGGTGGCCGTGGTTGTCGTGGCCGAGGATGTACTCCACTGTCACCTTTGAACAGTCGATGTCACCGTCCTCAGGGTCGGTCACTGTGACCCGGAACGGCACCGTGTCACCGAAACCGAAGAACCCACCGTTGACCGGTGTCTCCAGTGTCACCGTCGGCGCGGTGTTGCCCACAGTGATCACCAGGCTCGCCGATCCGGTGAGACCGGTCTCGTCGGTCACCGCCAGGTGCGCCGAGTACTGGCCCGGTTCGGTGTAGGTGTGGGTCAGCGGTCCTGTCTCGGTGGAGTCGACCGTGCCGTCACCGTCGAAGTCCCACGCGTAGGTCAGTGGGCCACCGTCGGGATCGGTCGCCGTCGCCTCGAAGTCGACCTCCAGTGGCGCGGGACCTGACGTCCGGTCGGCGGTCAGGTTCACCTGCGGGGTGCGGTTTCCCTTGGTGTAGTCGATCCGGTACACCGCCGAGTCCGCCGCGCCGCCGAAGTACCCGCCGCCGTAGTCGAGAACGTAGAGCGAACCGTCCGGACCGAACTCGATGTTCATCGGCCGCCGCAGCTGCATGGACTCGAAGAACGGCTCGATGGCACCACGTTCGCCGTCCGCCCCGACCTCGATCGTGTTGATCCAGCCGCGGTCCCACTCGTAGGCGAAGTTCCTGCCGTCGTAGAACTCGGGGAACTTCGTCACGAAGTCCAGTTCGGCGTCGTAGTCGTACACGGGTCCGCCCATGGGGGACTCGCCACCGGTGTCGAACTCGGGTACGGACCCGCCGTCGTAGGGAATCCAGGCCGGCTGGGCAGGCGGTAGCTCGGCCAGCCCCGTGTTGTGAGGACTCTCGTTGCGTGGCGCCGCGCAGTCGAAGGCCTCGCCCGACGTCCCGGTGGCGAAGTCGTAGTCGATGAAGGGCTGGTTGTCGCCCACGCAGTAGGGCCAGCCGAAGTTGCCAGGTTCCTTGATGAGGTTGAACTCGACCGTGCCGGCAGGCCCACGGTTCGGGTTCGCCGAACCGGCGTCAGGGCCGTAGTCGCCGAGGTAGATCCAGCCGGTCTCCTTGTCGACAGCAAAGCGGAACGGGTTACGGAAGCCCATCGCGTAGATCTCGGACCGGGTCTTTTCGGTCCCGGGCGCGAACAGGTTCCCCTCGGGAACCGTGTAGCTGCCGTCGTCCTGCACGGTGATACGCAGCAGCTTGCCCCGCAGGTCGTTGGTGTTGCCGGACGCGCGCTGTGCGTCGTAGACCGGGTTGCGGTCGCTGCGCTCGTCGATCGGGGTGTAACCGTCCGAGGCGAACGGGTTCGTGTCGTCCCCTGTGGACAGCAGGAGGTTACCGGCGCCATCGAAGTCGATCTCACCGCCGGCGTGGCAGCAGATCCCCCGATCGGCGGGCACCTGCAGGATCTGCTGTTCGCTGGCCAGATCGAGGGTCCCCGAGTCGGTCAGCTGGTACCGCGACAGCTGGTTGTAGCCCTTGAACGGCTCGAAGTCCGCGGGGGTACCGTTTTCCGGTGCGTCACCGCCCGGGGTGTCCAGTCGTGGCGCATAGTAGAGGTAGACCCAGCGGTTGTTCGCGAAGTCCGGATCGATCGCGATGCCCTGCAGACCGTCCTCGTCGTGGTTGTAGACGGGAATCGTCGCCGCGAGGCTTGTCGTGGCATCCGGCGTGGTGAGGAAGACCCGGCCGTCCCGGGACGTGTGCAGCACCCGCCGGTCCGGCAGTACCGCGAGCGCCATCGGCTCGCCGGTCGCGGCTTCGCCCTGCGCGAGGGTGATCTGGTCGAAGTCCTCATCGGACGGTTGGCCGGTGCCGGGGTCCTCGGTCGAGCAGTCGCCGTCGGCGAGTCCTGCGGCATACTGGATGCCACCGAGCAGATGTTGCAGGAACTCCGGTTCGCTGTAGGACTCGGTGGTGTGTCCGCCGCCGGTGTACCAGGCGCGGCCGCCACTGTTCTCGTGGCACCAGGCGATCGGATGGTCGCCCATGGCACCGTTGCCGGGGCTGTAGCTGGACTCGTCGAGCGAGGCCAGCACGTGGACGTCCTGCCGCGGGTTCTCGCGGAAGTTGTACCACTCGTCGGTGCGGTTCCACTGGTACGGAAGGCTTGCCGTTGAGGGATGCTGGCGATCCTCGACGTTGACCGTGGCAGGCTGGATCTGCGGGTGCGACTGGAAGTAGGCCCCGACGAGATCGCCGTACCAGGGCCAGTCGTACTCGGTGTCGGATGCGGCATGCACGCCGGCATATCCGCCGCCTGCGGCGACGTAGCGTTCGAAGGCGGCCTGCTGATCGGCGTTGAGGACGTCGCCGGTGGTGGAAAGCCACACCACGGCGTCGAACCGGGCGAGGTTGTCGTCGGTGAACGCCGCGGCGTCTTCGGTCGCCTCCACCGTGAAGTGGTTGGCGGCCCCCAGTTCCTGGATCGCGGCGATGCCGGTGGGGATGGACTGGTGCCGGTAGCCGGCGGTCTTGGAGAAGACCAGCACGCTGGCCGTCTCATGTGCGGCCTCCTGGCTGGTCTCGGCGACCGCGCTGGTCGCGAAGGTGCCGAGACCAGTACACAACGCCAGTGCCGCAGCGGCGAAACGCCGCACATGTCGAGGAGATCTGCCGTCTGCGGTGGTACTACTGCTTCGTCGCACTGGTACCTTTCTCCTTGTTGTCAGGCGAAAGGCCCTGTGACTATGGGGGTGTCACAGGGCGGCTGGCCTGTTCCTCACTTCATGTCGTCCACCTGCGTCCAGCGCGCGCCTTCGGCCGCACTGCGTTCGACTGCCGCGAGCACGCGCTGCACGCGTAGCCCGTCGGCGAAACCGGGCTGTGGTGACGTGCCTTCGCCGATAGCCCTGAGGAGATCGGCGATCTCGTGTGTGAAGGTGTGCTCGTAGCCGAGCCCATGGCCGGGCGGCCACCATGCCCCCACATAGGGGTGTTGTGGTTCCGTGGCCACGATGCGGTGGAAACCGGCTGTCTCGCCAGGCTCGTCCCCGTCGTAGAACCACAACTCGTTCATCGACTCGAAGTCGAAGGCCAGACTGCCTCGCGAACCGTTGACCTCGATCCGCATCGCGTTCTTGCGGCCGAGCGCGTACCGGGTCGCCTCGAACGTGGCGACCGCGCCCGAGGACAGCCGCCCGGTGAACACGGCGCAGTCGTCGACGGTCACGTCCTCGTCCGCGCCGTCGGCGCCACGGCGGTGCGGCACGAACGTCTCCACGAAGCCGGACACCCCGGTGATGTGCTCACCGGTGACGAACTGGGCAGCGTCCACAATGTGCGCACCGATGTCGCCGAGCGCCCCGGATCCGGCCTGCTCCTTGCGAAGCCGCCAGGTCATCGGCGCCGTCGCGTCGGAGAGCCAGTCCTGCAGGTACACGGCCCGCACATGCCGCAGCTCGCCGAGCCTGCCCTCGGCGACGAGCTGACGGGCGAGTGAGAGCGCCGGCACCCTGCGGTAGTTGAACGCGACCATCGAGCGCACCCCGCGTGCCTCGGCGCGGGCGGCCGCCTCGGCCATCCGCTCGGCCTCGGCGACAGTGTTGGCGAGGGGCTTCTCGCACAGCACGTGCTTGCCCGCTTCCAATGCAGCGATGGCGATCTCGGCGTGCGTGTCGCCGGGCGTGCAGATGTCGACCAGGTCGACATCGTCGCGCCGCACCAGCTCACGCCAGTCGGTCTCCACCGCAGCCCAGCCGAAGCGGTCGGCGGCCTCCTTGGCCCGCTGCTCGTCCCGCCCGCCGAGCACCACCATGCGCGGGGTCAGCGGAACGTCGAAGAAGCGGTGTACGTTGCGCCATGCGTGCGAGTGGACCGCCCCCATGAAGGCGTGCCCGACCATGGCGATGCCGAGCGACTGTGCACTTTCGGTCACGAGTCGAACCCGACATCCATGTAGTTGTCCACATTCTCCCTCGTGACGACCGCGGAGTAGGTCTTGACCTCGGCCGGGATCTCGTGTTCGGCGAGGTCGCCGAGCCCCTTGTTCTGACCGAGCAGGCGTGCCAGCGAGATCGCCGAGGACGCCATGGACGGGCTGTAGAGGACGGTTGCCCGCACCGGGCTCGACTCGTCCTTGATCAGGTTCATCATGTTCCGTGACCCGGCCCCACCGACCATGAAGAAGTCGCTGCGACGCGAGCTCTCGATGGCAGCGACCACGCCGATGCCCTGGTCGTCGTCGTGGTTCCACAATGCGTGCAGCGTCTGCGCACCCTGCAGCAGGTTGGCGGTCTGCCGCTCACCGGACTCGGTCGTGAACTCGGCGGCGACCCGCGGTCCCACGCTGAAACCGTGCTGCTGCAACGAATCACGGAAGCCCTGGCTGCGCTCCTGCGTCAGCGGCAGTGAGTCGATGCCGGCGACCTCCCCGATCACCGGGTTGCCGATGTTCTGGCGCTTCAGCTCCTCGGCGATGTAGTTGCCCGCGTTGACCCCCATGCTGTAGTTGTCGCCGCCGATCCAGGTGCGATACGCCAGCGGTGTGTCGAAGATACGGTCCACATTGACCACTGGGATGCCGGCGTCCATGGCCTGCCTGCCGACCTGGGTGAGCGCCTTACCGTCGAACGGCAGGATCACGAGCACATCGACGCCCCCGTTGATGAGGGACTCGACCTGTGCGATCTGCTGGTTGACGTCGTTGGTGCCCTCGGTCGCGTTCAGCGTGACGTCGGAGAACTGCTCGGCCTGGGAGCGTGCGTTGATGGTCATCGCCGCCATCCAGCCGTGGTCAGCGGCCGGTGCCGAGAAGCCGATCGTCACCGGCTGACCCGGCTCGGAGTTGGCTCCCTGTCCCGAGTTGGCCTGCTGCGGCTGGTCCGCCTGCTGCTGCGGCTCGTTGGACGTGCATCCGGCGAGCACGGCGCCGGCACCGATCCCGGCCGCACCGAAGAGGAATCCGCGACGCGCTAAGTTCGTTCTCATCATGACTGGCTCCCGGTCGGTTGGGTCGGTTGGTTCCCGGTTTCGGCTGGTGCTGAGGGTTTTCCCCTGCGGCGGCGCAGTGTCGTGTGCTGCAACAGCACGGCGCCGACGATGATCGCGCCCTTGGCGATGTTCTGGATGTCGGTGTCGAGGTTGTTCTGGGTGAAGATGCTGTTCAGCACGGTGAAGATCAGCACGCCGATCAGCGTGCCGACGAGGCTGCCGCGGCCGCCCGCGAGCAGGGTGCCGCCGATGACCACCGCGGCGATCGCGTCCAGCTCGTAGAGCAGCCCGTTGGTCGAGGCACCGGTGGTGGTCCGCGCGACGACGATCATCGCCGCGATACCGCAGCACAGACCGCTGATGCCGTACACGATGGCGGTGTGCAGCTTGACGTTGATACCGGAGAGCCTGGCCGCTTCGGAGTTGCCGCCGATCGCGAACGTGCGCCTGCCGAACGTGGTGCGGTTCAACACGATCCAGCCGACGACGAAGACCACCGCCAGGATGATCACCAGCACGGGGATGCCGAGGAACGAGCCGCGGAAGAAGTCGGTGAAGCCGGTCTCGGTAACCACCTGCGTACGCCGGCCGCTGAGACGCTCGGCAAGGCCGCGCGCCGAGGCCATCATCGCCAGCGTCATGATGAAGGGCACGACCTTGCCGTAGGAGATCAGGAATCCGTTCACCAGGCCACAGCCGAGCCCGACCAGCATTGCGCACAGCACCATCACGAACGGCCCGTATGCCTGCGTCGCCAGGGTGGTCATCCACACGCTGGCGAGCGCGACCATCGACCCGACCGACAGGTCGATGCCACCGGCGATGATCACGAAGGTCATCCCGACGCTCACCACGCCGATCGCGGCGGCCAGCCGCAGCATCGTGGAGATGTTCTCCTGGGTGAGGAACGTGTCGGGCCGGGTGATGAAACCGATGAGGCACAGCAGTGCCAGCACGCCGCCCAGCCCGAGCAGGCGCACATCCACCCGCACCGGACGGAACCTGCCGCCGGGTGTCGTCGAGCGCACCGGCGGCATGTCGAGTGCCTTGGTCACGCAGCACTTCCTTCGTTACCGCGAAGTCCGCTCATGCAGCACTTCCTTCCTTACGCAGATCTGCGTGCAACACAGCGCCTGCGCGCTCTCTGGTCGGCCCAGCGCCGCGAAATCCGGTCACGCAGCACTTCCTTCCATGACCATGTCCAACACATCACCTTCCGTCAGCTCGTTGGCCGGCCGGTCGGCCAGCACATCGCCCTCACGCAGCACCAGGACGCGGTCCGAAAGGCCCAGCACCTCGGGGATCTCGCTGGACACCAGCACAATGGCGACACCGCTGCGCGCGAGCTCGTGGATGAGCCGGTACAGCTCGGCGCGGGCACCGACGTCGACGCCGCGGGTCGGTTCGTCGAGGAGCAGCACCCGGCAGCCGTGCACGAGCCAGCGCGCCACCACGGCCTTCTGCTGGTTGCCGCCGGAGAGAGTGCTCACCAGCCGCCACGGATCGGCGGGCCGAAGGTCCAGTTTCTTCAACGTAGCCAAGGAATCCCGCAGCTCCCGGCCGCGTTGCGAGAAGCCGAGCGTGCTGTAGCCGGGCAGGCTGGCGAGTGTGACGTTGTGCGTCACCGACATGTCGAGCAGCAGGCCCTGGCTCTTGCGTTCCTCCGGCGCGAGCCCGACACCGGCGCGGACTGCCGAGGCCACATTCCCCGGTCGCAGCACCTTGCCGGCCACCGACACCGTTCCGGCGTCGGGCCTGCGGGCGCCGAAGATCGTTTCCAGCACCTCGCTACGCCCGGCTCCGACGAGCCCGGCGAGCCCGACGATCTCCCCCTCGCGCACGGAGAAGGTCACGTCACGGAACTCTCCCTGCCTGCTGAGCCCGCGCACGTCGAGCAGCACCTCGCCGAACTCCACCGCCGTCTCGCCCGCCTCGCGGAAGGCGGTCTGCACCTTGCGCCCGGCCATCATGTCCACGAGCTCGGACGTGGCGGTGTGCTGCGCGTCGAGGTTGGCCGCCACGGTGCGCCCGTCCTTGATCACCGTGACGCGGTGGCCGATGCGCCGGATCTCCTCGAGCCGGTGGGAGATGTAGACCACCGCGACGCCCGCGGTGGTCAGCTCTTCGATAGTGCGGAACAGGTTGTCGACCTCGTCGCTGGCCAGCGCCGCGGTGGGCTCGTCGGCGACGATGAGCTTGGCGTCGTGCGCCAGCGCTCTCGCCATCGACACCAGTTGCTGCCCGGCGGCCGAGAGCCTGCCGACCTCGGCATCGGGCGAGATCTCGGGGTGGCCGAGGCGGTCGAGCAGCGCGGCGGCCTCGGCGCGGGCCACGGCCGGCCGGGTGAAGCCGTACCGGGCACGCTCGTGGCCGAGGAAGATGTTCTCCGCCACCGACAAGCTGGGAATCAGGTCGAGTTCCTGGTACATCGTGGCGATGCCGCGCTTGAGAGCCGCGACCGGCGACGGCAACGTCACCTGCTCACCACGCCACACGATCTCGCCCGCATCGGGCTGATGGGCTCCGGCCAGCGTCTTGATGAGCGTCGACTTGCCGGCGCCGTTCTGTCCGAGCAGGCAATGGACCTCGCCGGCGCGCACCGCAAGATCGACACCGTCGAGCGCCCGGACACCGGGGAACAGCTTGACGATGCCTCGCATCTCGAGCAGAGGAGTGTCACCCTCATCAGCGCTTGCCGCGTGCAGACTTAAATCCACATCAGCCCCACTTCCTCTTATGACATGCAAAAGTAGAGTGACGCCCGACACCCGTCAAGAGATGTTGCGAGCTCGTGAACAACTACCTGCTGTCACAGGGGCACCGTCGACCGGCGCGATCAGGGCTTCTACCAGGGAAAATGGGGAAACGGGCAGCGCTCGACGGACCTGCACCGGGAAGAGGCCCCACCCGGTGCATCGATAAAGGTTCGGACCTCCACTAGCGGGCGCACCGCCGGGAGAGCTCGTCGACGCGATCGAGCTCCTTGCTCGTCAGCCGGATCTGCATGGCCCCGGCACTCTCCTCGGCGTGACGCGGCTTGGACGCGCCGGGGATCGCGACCACGGTGTCGCCGTAGAAGGTGGTGAGCCAGCTCAGCGCGACCTGGCCGACCGACACGCCGTAGGCCTTCGCGATCGCGCGGAGCTCATCGATGAGCGGAGCGGTGCGCCGCAAGGTCTTCTCCGTGAAGCTGCCCAGCAGCCGCCGCGTCCTCGGCAACGCCGCGAGCAGGCTGGGATCTTCGTGGAACTTCCCGGTCAGCAAGCCACTACGCAAGGGCGACATGGCGATCAGCGTGATGCCGAGCTTCCGCGCGGACTCCAGCACGCCGTTGCGTTCGATGCTGCGCTCCAGCAGGTTCACCTGCAGCTGGTTGGACGCCAGTGGGAGCCCGTGCGCTCGCAGGACCTGGCTCGCCCGTTCCATCTGGCTCGCCGAGAAGTTGCTCACGCCGACCGCGGCGATCGTGCCCATGCGACTCAGCGTCGCCATCGCGCGAACCTGCCTGGCAATCGGGGAGAAGCTGCCATGCGGCATGTGGATCTGGTGGAGCGCGATGGGATAGCCCTGCAGGCTGGTGATCCGGTCACCGATGGTGCGGCCGATGCTCGCAGAGGTGCGCAGCAACGGCGTCCATTTCGTGGCGATTGGGGTGTCCCCCGGCGCGACGTCGAGTTCGCGCAGCGCCGTGGTGAGCGCTCGCTCCGATGCCCCTTTCCCATACATCTCAGCCGTGTCGAACCAGCCGATGCCCCCTTTGAGCGCGGTCCGCACCACCTCGGTGACGGTCTCCTGGCCGATCGGCTTGTAGAACCCTTCGAGCAGCCCTGGACCTGCGAACTGCATGCAGCCGAGCCCGATCGGCGTGATCTCGATGTCGGTGGCACCGAGCCTGCGCTTCACCATGACAAACACCCTCTCGTCCAGTAGTGAGACAATGCTATCTCATTTTCAGACGCTATCGTCATGGTAGGCCGAGCGCGAACCGTACAGTTTTGCTTAACGTTTGTGCAGAATTGATCGCTTGTGCTGTCCATACTGCGCGGCGACGATAGGCAGCGTGAGCGATCAACTGCTGACCTCGGGCGCCACTTCAGCTGACAAGAAGAGCGATGCCCGCAAAGCAGCCACGGCAGCCGGCATCACCGTGACACTGTGGGCCTCGGCATTCGTCGCCATCCGCGATGTCGGACATTCGCTGTCTCCGGCGCCGATGGCGCTGGCCCGGCTCGCGGTCGCCGCCGCCGCACTCACGGTGGTGGTCATGGTGCAATCGTCGAGACGGCGCGCCCTGCGCAGTGCGCCGTCTCGACGAGCACTGGCGCTGATCGCAACGTATGCCGTGCTGTGGCTCGCCGGGTACACCGTCGCACTCAATGCCGCCGAACAGCACGTCGACGCCGGAACCGCTGCGCTACTGGTGAACCTGGCTCCGCTACTGGTGGCCTTCGGTGCCGGACTGTTCCTCGGCGAAGGTTTCCCGCGGCCACTCATCGCGGGCTCCGTTGTGGCACTGGGTGGGGTCGCGATCATCGCGTTGGGTTCGTCCACCCACTACGACTGGCTCGGCATCGTGCTGTGCGCGCTGGCCGCCGTGCTGTACGCGACCGGCGCGATGATCCAGAAGGTCACGTTGCGGCATGTCGACGGCCTCACCGCGATCTGGCTCGGCTGCCTGGTCGCGACCGCGGTACTTCTGCCGTGGGCGCCGCAGCTGATCAGCGAGCTGCAGACGGCGCCGGCCAGCGCCGTCGCCGGAGCCGTCTACTTGGGAGTGTTCCCGACCGCAATCGGCTTCGTTTCGTGGTCCTACGCCCTTCGTCGCATGGACGTCGGTCGGCTCACCGCGACCACCTACGCCGTTCCAGCGGTGTCGGTCCTGCTGTCCTGGTTACTGCTCGGCGAAACGCCGACCGCCTTTGGGCTTGTTGGTGGCGTGATCTGTCTTATGGGGGTGGCGATTTCGCGTCGTCGGTCCTGAACTGGGTGGCGTTCTTGAGTTTCAAGCACGCCTTCGGCGTCCCGTGTGAAACTGTCGCTCCAGGGGCTGGGTTGGTCTCACTGTCCACTAGCGACAGTTCCCCACGGTTCGGGTATCGTGGTCAAGCTTCCTTGTAGTGGTCTACCTGGTTCGGTATGATGGACCTTGTGGGGAATTCCTTGCGAGACCAACAAATTCTGGCCCGGATTGAGGGTCTTAATCGGCTCAAGATGTGGGCTGACGCCTCGTTGCATCGGGCCATTGAGGAGTTCGACGACTCTCGCGGGCATTCTCCCGATGTGACTGCCGAGTTGGCCTTGGTGTTGTCAATGACTGAGCAGCGTGCTCGGCGAGTCGTGGACCTGTCTACTGCTCTGGTTCATCGGTTGCCGCAGACTTTGGCTGCTATGGAGTCCGGTGTCCTCGATTCTTTCGGGCTTCGAAGGTTGCTGCGGCTACGGCTTGGTTGAATGACTCGCAGGCCCGGGAGGTCGACTCGACCGTCGCCCCTCGCCTTGAGGGCAGGAATCCTCAGCAGGTGCGCCGGGTTGCCACCTACTGGGCAATGAAAACCGATCCGGACGGCGCGGCTCAACGGGCCGACCACCGTCGGGCTGAGCGGTCGGTGCAGTTGCTGCCTGGTGACGACGGGATGTCCACATTGCTCGCCGATCTGCCCGCCGAGGTTGCTTCATCCGCCTACGCTCGCATCGACCGGATGGCCCGCACCCTGCGCGGCACCAACGAATCCCGCACCCTCGACCAACTCCGCGCCGACGTGTTCGCCGAACTCCTGCTCGGCTCTCACACCGAACGTTCCGGGGCGAAGGCCGACGTGCACGTCTACGTCGATCTCACCACCCTGGCCGGGCTGAACGACAACCCCGCCCAGTTGGCGGGCTACGGTCCGGTTCCCGCTTCGGTGGCACGGGAAATCGCCCACCAGCCCTCCTCCACCTGGCGGCGGATCGTTACCGATCCCCTCACCGGGTCGCCGATCGACGTGGGACGGCGCCGCTACCGCCCACCCGCCGTCACCGACGAATTCGTGCGGGTGCGAGATCGCGAATGCCGCTTCCCCGCGTGCCACCGCCCCGCGCACTTCGGCGACAACGACCACCACACCCCCTGGAACCGCCACGGCAACACCGACCACACCAACCTCGTCAACTACTGCCGCCGCCGCCACCACCGGCTCAAAAACCGGCCCGGGTGGACCTACCACCTACACCGCGAAACCGCCGCCGTCACCGTCACCACACCCAGCGGCTACACCTACACCAGCGAACCCGAACCACTCCACGACCCACCACCCTTCTGATCGTCGGCCGGTGGTTGCACCCTGACGCGTGTGAGGCATAGTCTTTGTCCGTGATCACCGGGACGGCTCGACGCCATACACGGAAAGGCGACCCGGTGGTGAGCTGATCGCATCGTGGGCGCACAGATCGCGCCCGGAACGTTCGTCGCGTGGCCCTCCTCGACAGCACGCTCGTGCCAAACAATCCAGCCACGTAGACGAAACGATAGCGAGAACAGCCAGATGACAGTCACGTTCAACCACACCATCATCGCTGCCAAGGACCGCAACGAGTCGGCACAGTTCTTCCGCACGCTCTTCGAGTTGCCGGAAGCGCCGTCGTGGGGACCGTTCACCAACATCCAGCTCTCCGACGGCGTCCTACTGCAGTTCGCCGAACCTCCGGTGGAAATCCAGATGCAGCACTACGCATTCCTGGTCGACGACGACCTGTTCGACCGGGCCTACCACAGGATCCGCGCAGCCGGCATCGAGCACTGGGCGGACCCACAGATGACTCGTCCCAACGAAACCAACACCGAGCACGGCGGACGAGGGGTCTACTTCATGGACCCCGCAGGTCACGCGATCGAAATGATCACCCGCCCCTACCTCTGATCGGCGAAGTCGGCCCTTGCGCCGCGACCCGAAACACCAGGTTGCGGGGCAAGGGTCGACACCGTGACCCCGAATGTCCACAGAAGACCGCTGGCGAGACCGGATCGAGCCCGACCAACGTGACTTCCAGGCACGCGGCGCATCGCGGTTCGGCCTCGGCCTCGCCGGAGCGGGGAATTCGCGGCCCGGAGCGCGGCACTCGCCCACCAGACCGGGGGACTCGCGCGCCCGAACGGGCAACTCACGCGCCTGAGCGGGGGACTCGCGTGCCTGAGCGGGGGACTCGCGACGGGGCCGGTCCCCCGCTCCCGGCTGACGGGAGGTCACATGTTGATCATGTGGCCGACTAGGCCGTGGATGGCTTCCTTCACTGCCTCGCCGAGGGTCGGGTGGGCGTGAACGTTGCGGGCCACCTCGTGCACCGTGAGGTCCCACTGCTGGGCCAGGGTCAGCTCCGGCAGGAGCTCGGTCACCTCGGGGCCGATCAGGTGCGCACCGAGCAGCTCGCCGTACTTGGCATCGCTGACGATCTTGGCGAAGCCCACGGTGTCGGCGAGGCCGTGTGCCTTGCCGTTGGCCGTGAACGGGAACTTCGCGACCTGCACGTCGTAGCCCTCCGCACGCGCCTGCTCCTCCGTCAGGCCGAAGCTGGCGATCTGCGGCTGACAATAGGTCGCCCGCGGGATCATGCGGTAGTCGAGCTCCATCGTCTCGGCGTCGGCGATGGTCTCGGCCGCGATGATGCCCATCGACTCGGCCGCGTGGGCGAGCATGAGCTTGGCCGTCACGTCACCGATGGCGAAGATGTGCGGCACGCTCGTGCGGCAGCGGCCATCCACATCGATCGCGCCGCGCTCGGTGAGCTGCACGCCCGCGTTCTCCAGCCCGTAACCGTCCACATTGGGCTGGAAACCCATGGCCTGCAGCACCTTGCCAGCCTCGATGGTCTGGCGCTCGCCGTCCTTGGACACGGTGACCCGAACCCGCTCGCCATCGTCCTCAATGGACTCCACGCGGGTCGACGTGAGCACGTCGATACCGAGTCGGCGGTACCGCCGGGCCAGCTCCGCCGACACCTCCTCGTCCTCGAGCGGCACCATCCGGTCCATGAACTCAACGATGGTGACCTTCACGCCATAGTTGTGCAGGACGTAGGCGAACTCGACGCCGATGGCCCCCGCACCGGCGATCACGATGCTGTCCGGCAACTCGGACGCGAGGATCTGCTCCTCGTAGGTCACCACGCGGTCGCTCACCGAGGTGCCCGGCAGCAGCTTCGGGGTGGCACCCGCCGCGATGATGCAGTGGTCGAAGGTGATCGTGTCGGTCTCCCCACCCGCACGGCGCACCTCGATCGCCTTGTCGCTGACGAACGCGCCACGCCCCTCGAACTGCGTGATCGCATTCTTCTTCATGAGGTAGTGCACGCCCTTGACACGGCCGTCGGCGACCTTGCGGCTGCGCTGGAACGCGGCGAGGTAGTCGAAGGTCACCGTTCCGTCGACCTGGATGCCGAACGTGCGCGCTTCCGTGGTGAAAAGGTGCGCCAGTTCGGCGTTACGGAGCAATGCTTTCGACGGGATGCAGCCGACGTTCAGGCACACCCCACCCCAGTAACGCTCCTCGATGATGGCGGTGTCGAATCCGAGCTGAGCCGCACGGACGGCGGCGGTGTACCCACCGGGCCCTGCCCCCAGCACCACAACGTCGAAGTGTTCGCTCATGGTCGCCGATTATGCCTTCACTATTTCGGGTGGCGGGTCGTCCCCACGCACTTCACCCAGTAACGACGTGACCGCCGTCATAATGCGTTCCGTTGCCTCGCGGAGCTGGCTCGCGGTCGGCTTGTCGGTCACCAGATCCGACAGGTCCACCGGCGGGCCGGCCACCAGCTCGACCCGGCGCCGGGGAAACACCCGCGGCAGCCAGACGCCCTCCGGCAACACGTGCTGCGACCCCCAGCACGCCAGCGGCACCACAGGAGTCCCCGTCGTGAGTGCCACCCGGGCGAGCCCGGTCTTGGCCTTCATCGGCCAGCCGTCCGCGCGGTCGGTGAACGTGCCCTCGGGAAACACGACGACGCAGTCACCCGCGCGCACGGCATCGACCGTGTCGCGATACGCCTCCAGGGCGCTCGCCTTGCCGCGGTGCACCTGGATGTGCCGACCAGAACGCATCACACTGCGAACCACCGGCACCTTCCACAGGCCCGCCTTGGCGAAGAACCGTGGGACGCGCTCACCCAGCAGGCAGTACACCGTCACCATGATCGGATCGGCGAACGACAGGTGGTTACAGGCGACGAGCACACCGCCGTCGCGCGGCAGGTGCCGGCTGCCCGACACCCGCAACCTGGTGCCCACCGCGAGCACCGGTGCGATCAGATCGATGGCCAGGCCGAACCAGAATCCGCGTCTGCTCCGGGGAAACCAGCGCAGCGCGGTTAGTGGCCGGAGCCGGATTGCGTCGGCCACCCCGCGAGATCGCGCACGATCCGCTGCGCCCGCACCAGGCCGGGTACCTCCGCCGGGTTGAACTCGCCGCGCTCGGCCTGGTGTTCGGCCTCCGCGAGCTTGGCGAGCAAACCGGCCACCTCGACGGTCGGCTGCTGCCTCATCCTGGTCCCCTTCCCGGAAGTTCAGTCGGCACGCTCCAGCACGACGACCGGAATGTCCCGTTCGGTCTTGTTCTGGTACTCGTCGTAGGAAGGCCAGACCTTGACCATCTTGGGCCACAGAACAGCCTTCTCCTCCTTACCGGCCGTGCGTGCCTTCGCGGCGAACTTGTCCGCCTTCACCTGTACCTGCACGTCGGGCTCGGCCAGCAGGTTGAGGTACCAGCCGGGGTGGTTGTCGGCGCCGCCCTTCGACGCGACGACCAGGTAGTCGCCCTCGTGCTCCTGGTAGATCAGGGCGAACTTGCGCGGTTGTCCCGTTTTACGGCCCTTGGTGGTGAGGATCAGGACCGGTGCGTCCTGCTCCCAGTCGTGGCCGACCTCACCATTGGTCTCCTCGTAGCGGCGGACGTGCTCATCGCCGAACAACATGGGTAAACATCCCTTCGTCTGCTACATACCCACACTAATCCTCAGCCGCCGAGCACGTCGGCCAGGAGATCACGGTCCACGTTGCCGCCCGAGACCACGATCACGGTCCGCCCTCGGGGCAACTCACCCGCCCTGTGCAGGTAGGCCGCGAGGCCCACGGCGCCACTCGGCTCGGCGACCAGCCTGCCCTTCGTCGCCAGCGTCGCCATCGCCGATCGGATCTCGTCCTCGCTGACGGTCACGATGTCATCGAGCACAGCGCGCAGGTGCGCGAACGTCAGGTCCGACGGCTGCGAACGCAGGCCGTCGGCAATGGTGCGGGCACGCCGGTCGATCGGCCAGTCCGCGAGCACGCCTGCCCGCAGGCTCTCCTGTGAGTCGCCGGCCAGTTCCGGCTCCACGCCGATCACCGTCGCATCCGGGGCCAGCGCCTTGACAGCCGTGCCGACGCCGGACGCCAGCCCGCCGCCGCTGACCGGCACGAGGACCAGCTCCACATCGGGCAGGTCGGTCGCGATCTCCAGACCGATCGTGCCCTGCCCTGCGATGATGTCCGGGTGGTCGAACGGTGGGACCAGCACCGCGCCCAGCTGCTCCACCAGCTCGTAGGCCGCTGACTCCCGCTCGCCGATCGGCACCAGGACCACCTCCGCGCCGTAAGCACGGGTGTTGTCGACCTTGACCTGGGGCGTCACATCGGGCATGACGATGTGCGCCGGGATGCCGAACGTGCGGGCGGCGTAGGCGACGGCCTGCGCGTGGTTGCCACTGGAGTAGGCGACCACCCCGCGCCGGCGGGTGCGCGCGTCCAGGCCGGCGATCGCGTTCTGCGCACCCCGCAGTTTGAACGCGCCGATCGGTTGCAGGTTCTCCGGCTTCAGCCACAACGGGCGTTCCGCGTCGGCCCACGGACTCGGCAGCAGCGGAGTGCGCACGACCGCGCCGCGGATGCGGTCGGCGGCGGCGCGGATGTCGTCGATCGTCACGAGTTCCACGGCTCTGAGTCTGCCTCAGCCAGGCGTGCCACTGTGGACGACGGCGGTCGGCGCGCGAGCGGCGAGGCGGAACAGCCCTAGCGCCACCAGCCCGAGCAGCGCGGACCGGTCCGGCAAGCCGCGAACAGCCAGGCCGGCACAGTGACTCCCCTCCCAGGACACCGGGCCGCAGCCTAGCCATTCCACCTCACGCTACGTAAACGAAAAAGCCCCAAGGCCACCTTGGTTGCGTTCAACGCAACCAAGGTGGCCTTGGGGAGGGTAACCCGAACGGGTCAGAAGCGGATCGTGTGCAGAGTTTCGTAGCTACGGGCAGCGGTCACCAGTGGGTCGGTCGGCTGGTCGTGCTCCACGACGTACTCCCGCACTCCCGAGACGTCCCGGCGCCGGAAGATGCGGCGGAAGTCGATCGTGCCGTAGCCGACGTCCTCGAACGCTCCGCCCGGCGCCATGTCCTTGACGTGGAACACGGGGAACCGGCCGGGATAACGCTCGAAGTAGGCCACCGGGTCGTACCCGGCGCGGATGATCCAGTACAGGTCGAGCTCGAAGTCCACATACCTCGGGTCGGTCTCGCTCGCCAGTATGTCGTAGAGCACCTCGCCGTCGACGGTCCGGAAGTCGAAATCATGGTTGTGGTACAAGAACTTCAGCCCGGCCGCCCTCGCCGCCTCACCCGCCGCGGTGAACTCCGCGGCCACCTGCCGGTAGCCCGCCGGTGTCCACAGTGAACTCGGCAGCGACGGCACCACGACCCATTTCACACCGAGTACGTGGGCGTTGTCGAGCTCGCGCTGCCAGTCGCCGCGGATCGCGTCGAGCGAGAGGTGCGTCAGCACCGCCCGCAGTCCCGCATGGTCCAGCATCGCGCGGAACTGCTGCGGCGTGTGCCCGTACAACCCGCTCACGCCCACCGTCGAGTAGCCGATCCTGCCCAGCGCATCGAGCGTCCCTTGTGGATCGGAGGTCATCAGCGAACGCACCGTGTACAGCTGGATGCCGATGTGGCCGGGCGGCACGCGGCGCGGCCCCGACGCCAGCGCCGTGCCACCCAGCAGCCCGCTCGCACCGGCCACCGCCGCACTCGACACCGCCGCCAGGCGCAGGAAGTCCCTTCGCGTACTCATCCGGTCACGCCCTTTCCGTTGAACTGCAACACATCCAGCGAGAGCAGGTCCGGCTGGTCCGCCGACCAGTCCGGGTTGACGAACACGAGGTAGAGCTTCACCGTCCGGCCGGGATCGGTCAGCGTGACGTCGCGGGTGACGACGTTGCCCCAGCCGCCCGTGTTGGCGATGTGCACCGAGCCGAGCAGCTCACCGTCCGGCGCGTCGGCACGAAACTCGATCGTGCCGCCGATGCCGCCCGAGCTGGCGCTGACGGTCAGCGAGTCGATGCCACGCAGGTTGATCGGGTCATAGGCCACCCAGTCGCCGTGTTCGATCTCGCCGAGCCGCTTGCCTGCGGAGGCATCGGCCCTGCTCAGCACCTCGACACCACTGGCGTCCTCGAAGTGCTCGGCTTCTTTGTGCTTGGGTTCCAGCGTCACGTGCGCCGACCCGGTGAGCGGTGGCACGCCGTGCTTGCCGCCGCCGTCGGTGTACTGCGCGCTCAGCGCCGCGTACAGGTTCTGGCCCGGCCCATGGCTGTCGCCGGTGTCCGTGGCGACCTCACCGGTGCAGCCCGTGACGTTGTCCATTGGGTGCAGGTGATCGTCGTGGCCCAGCTGCGACTGCACCACGACCTTCGAGCAGTCGATCGTGGCGTCCTCGCGGTCGGTCACCTCTACCCGGAACGGGATCGTGTCACCGAACTCGAACATCCCGCCGTCCGGCGGCAGCACGATCCGCACCTCCGGCCGGGTGTTGCCGACCGTGATCTCGGTGACGGCGACGGCCGTGAGGTCCGGGTTCTCGGTGCTGGTCACCGTCAGCCGCGCCGTGTACTGACCGCGCTTGGTGTACTTGTGCGACGGGTTGGCCTTGGTGGAGTCCGTGGTGCCGTCGCCGTCGAAGTCCCAGGCGTAGGTGACCGGCTCGCCGTCACCGCCTGCCGAGCCCGCACTGGAGAAGCTGACATTCAGCGGCGCTTTGCCGGAGTCGGCGGAGGTCGTGATCTTCGCCGTCGGCGGCCGCCCGTCGGCGACGTAGTCGATGCGGTAGATCCCCGCGCCGTCGTTGCTGCCACCGCGCCCGGTTCCGCTGCCGGCACCGAAGTCGATGACGTAGAGCGAGCCGTCGGGGCCGAACTGCGCCTCGAACGGCTGGATCCACTCCATGTCCGCGAAGACCGAGTTGATGGACAACAGGTCTCCACTGTGGACAGGGGCGAAGCGCGGGTCGGTGAACGTCTGGTCTCGCTGCTGGACCGACATCACCTTGAACCACTTGCGGGTCAGCTCGTAGTTGAACCACTTGCCGTCGAAGTACTCGGGGAACTTCGTGACGCGTGAGTTGTCCGGGTCGTAGTCGTAGACCGGCCCCGCCATGGGACCGCCGCCGCCGGTCCCCAGCTCGGGGAACTCCGCCGAGGCCGAGTAGGCGTAGGAGATCCACGCCGGCTGCGCGGGTGGCAGCTCACGGAGCCCGGTGTTGTTGGGCGAGTCGTTCACGGGGTTGCCGCAGTCGAACGCCTCGCCGGAGGTTCCGGTCGCGAAGTCATAGTCGACGAACGGCGTGTTGTTACCCGTGCAGTAGGGCCAGCCCTGGTTGCTCGCCTCCGTGATGCGGAGGAACTCCACCGTCCCTTCCGGACCGCGTGCCGGATCGGCCTGCCGCGCATCCGGACCGTAGTCACCGACGAGCAGCGCGCTGGTCTGCGGATCGACGGTGATGCGGAACGGGTTACGCAGACCCATCACATAGATCTCCGGCCGGGTCGACGCGGTGCCGGGTGCGAACAGGTTTCCCTCGGGGATCGTGTAGGTGCCGTCGGACTGCGGAGTGATCCGCAGAACCTTGCCGCGCAGGTCGTTGGTGTTCGCGGAGGTGCCCTGCGCGTCCCAGGCGCGCCTGCCATCGCGCTCGTCGATCGGCGTGAACCCGTCCGAGGCGAACGGGTCGGTGTTGTCGCCGGTGGCGATATAGAGGTTGCCGTCGTTGCCGAAGGTGATCGACCCGGCCATGTGCGAGTTCGCCCTGCCCTCGCCGCGGAAGGTGGGGATCTCCAGCAGCACCTTCTCCGTCGCGGGATCGACGGTGTTGTCGGCCGACACCGTGAAACGCGACAGGTTGAGCTTCGCCTCCGCCGGATCCGAGTACAGCAGGTACAGCTGGTTGTTCTCGGCGAAGTCGGGATCGAGGGTGAGCCCGAGCAGCCCATCCGACTGGCTGGTCATCTCCGGGGTGTACTGGAAGTCCAGCGCCGTGGTGACTTCGAGCGTGCCCTGGTCGATCACCTTGAGCGCGCCCGTGCGCTGGATGTAGAACACGCGCCGGTCGGGTGCCACGGCCAGTTCGAACGGGTCCGCGAGCCCCTCGGAGACGAGTGGGACACGCTGGAAGTTGCCGGTCTGCGTCGCCGAGCAGTCACCTTCGACGGCACCGGCAGCCCATTCGATGCCGCCGAGCAGGTGCTTGCGGAACAGCTCGTCGGAGAACTTCTCCGCGGCGTGCCCACCCGCGGTGAACCACGACCGCCCGCCGTCGTAGTTCTGGCACCACGAGTAGGGGTGGTCGACGCCCTCGTCGAGACCGGTGATGCCGTCGCGCACCTTGATCTGCGCGAGGGTGTGCACCTTGCCGGTCGGGTTGACGCGCCAGTTGTACCACTCCTCGTGCTGTTCCCACAGCTCCGGAATGTCCTTTGTAGATGGATGGGCTCGGTCGAGGACCTTGACCCTGCCGACCTGTGGAACGGGATGGTGATCGAAGATCGCCCCGACCAGACCCTCATACCAGGTCCAGTCGCGTTCACTCGCCGAGGCGGCGTGCAGGCCGAGCCAGCCACCGCCGCCCTGAACGTAGCGCTGGAGCGCCGCACGCTGTTCCGCGTCGAGCAGGTCACCCGAAGCCGGCGTGGAGTTGGTGTTGTTGAAGACGACGGCATCGAACCGCGCCAGGTTCTCATCGGTGAACGCGGCAGCGTCCTCAGTGGACTCAACGGCGAAGCCTTGCTCGGCGCCGAGCTGCTCGATCGCCGCGATGCCGGCGGGAATCGAATCGTGGTAGAAGTTCGTGACCTTGGAGAACACCAGCACACTGAAGCGTTGCTGCGCGGTCGCCGGAAGCGCCGAGGCGATTCCGGCGGCGAGCAACAGCGCGAGGAGTGCCGCGAGCACACGGGCACGTCTCGATCCGGACATGTGGACCCTCTCCATTGAGTGTTCGAATACGACATGCCGGGAAGTATTCGGTTGTGGTGCCGGGTGATTCTGCGATCGGCTCAGTCCGCCACGACGGCCGCCCCGAGGTGGTCCCGAATGTGCCGGGTCGCCTTGGTGAACTCGGGCTCGGCCATGGTCTTGCCGTAGTCCCGCTCCACCGGCAGGTTGACCTCGATGACACCGGCGACGGTGCCCGGCCTCGCCGTGATCATCACGACCCGGTCGGCCAGGTACACCGCCTCGGCGATCGAGTGGGTCACCAGCAGCACGGTGGTCTTGGTCTCCTGCCAGATGCGGCGCAGCTCGACGTTGAGCTGTTCGCGGGTGAGCGCGTCCAGTGCGCCGAACGGCTCGTCCATGAGCAGCACGGGTGGGCGGTGCAGCAGCGCACGGCACAGGGCGACGCGCTGCTGCATGCCCCCGGAGAGCTCATGCGGGTAGGCATCCTCGAACCCGCGGAGCCCCGCCATCTCGATGAGCTCGTCGGCACGCGCCGCCGCCGCACGCGCCGGCATGCGGCGCATTTCGGCCTGCAGCAGGATGTTCTTGCGGGCCGACCGCCATTCCAGCAGCGCGGCCTTCTGGAAGACGTAGCCGACGTCCTTGCGCGGACCCGACACGCGGTCACCCAGCAGCCGCACGCTGCCTGCCGACGGCGCGAGCAGGCCGGACGCCAGCTTCAGCAGGGTCGACTTGCCGCAGCCGGACGGCCCGACGATCGCGACGAACTCGCCGGGGTCCACCCGCATCGTCACGTCGCGCAGCGCGGTGACGTCTCGCTTCTTGGTGCGAAAACGCACCGCGACATCCTCGATCTCGACCGCGTACTCAGGCATCCGCCGATCACTCCTCTGGCGCGAGGTCACTGACCCAGTAGGCGCTGGGCTCCTCGGCGTTCTCGATCACGCCTGCCTCGGCGAAGATCTCGATAGTGGCGCGCCAGTCGGCTTCGGTGTTGACCCCGGGCGCCTGGCCCTGCGTGCTGTCGGTGTGCAGCAGTTCCAATGTGGAGGCCAGCTGCTCGGCGAGCACCTCCTTCGACGGCAACTGCTCCGAGGCACCCTGCATGGCGTCCACGGCGGCGGGCTGGTTCTGCTGCACCGCGGTCCACGCCTCGCTCGTCGCGGCGACCATCCGCGAGGGGAGGTCGCCCCGCTCGTCGAGCACGTCCTGCGCGGCGATCAGACCATTGCTGTAGAAGTTCAGGCCATGCTCGGCGAAGCGCAGGTAGGAGACCTCCTTGCCGGCCCTCTCCTGCATCGTTGGGCCCTGGTCGGTCGCGTAGCCGAGCAGCGCGTCGGTCTGCCCCGACATAACGGCCGCCATCTTGCCGGCGGCGTCGGTGTTCTGCAGCGAAACGTCACCCTCGGCGAGGCCGTTGGCCTTCAGGAAAGCAGGGAACGTCTTGCTCAGCGCGTCACCAGCGGTGGTCGCGATGGTCTTGCCCCTGAGGTCAGCCGGCGAGCTGATGTTCTGCTCGGTGAAGAACTGCACCGACGCCGGGGTGGTCTGCAGGAACACGCCGATGTTCTTGACGTCCAGCCCCTGCGACACCCCGGCCAGCACCGCGGGCGTGTCGGCCCAGCCGAAGTCGGTCTGGCCGGCCGCCGTGGCCTGCACGGTCTTCTGCGATCCCTGCCCCGCCCTGATCTCCAGGTCGATCCCGTGCTTCTCGTAGATGCCCTGCGCCTTGCCGTAGAAGAACGGTGCGTGCTCACCGTAGGGGTACCAGTTGAGGGTCAGCGTGACCTTGTCGAGGGTCTGGCCCTGCGCGTTGGTCGTGGTCTCCGGCTCGGAGCCACCACAACCCACGGCGAACAGGAGCACCGCGGCGACACCGGCGACGAGTGCGGGTAGCTTCATCTGCTTTCCTTATCTCACAGGGGTTCACATAGTTGTGGTGACGCCTTCGGCGCGGCGGCTCGCGTGCCACGGCAGCACGAGCTGTTCCAGCCATTCCACGAGCACGAACAGCAGGACGCCGAGCAGCGACATGATCAGCAGCCCGGCGAACAGCACCGGGGTGTCGAGGTTGCCGTTGGCCTGCAGGATGACGAAGCCGAGGCCCGCGTCGGCGCCGACGAACTCGCCGACCACCGCGCCGGTCACCGCCATCGTCGCGGCGACCTTCAGCCCCGAGAACAGGTGAGGCAGCGACGCAGGGAACCGGATCTTCCAGAAGGTCTGAGCCGGCTTCGCGCCCATGGTCGCCGACAGCTCCAGCATCTCCGGGTCGACGGACTTGAGCCCGGTGACCATGGAGATCACGACCGGGAAGAACGCCATCAGCACGGCGACGACGATCTTGGGTCCGAGGCCGAAACCGAGCCACACCACGAACAGCGGAGCGATCGCGATCTTCGGGATCACCTGCGCGAAGAGCAGCAGCGGATACAGGGTCTTCTCGACGGTGGCCGACTGGACCATCACCAGTGCGGCGAACACGCCGATCACGGCGGCGATGACGAACCCGAGCACCGTCTCGTACGCGGTGGTCCAGGTGTGCTCCCAGAAGTACTGCGGCCGCTGCGCGATCACGTCGAACGTATCGCCGGGCGAGGGCACCAGGTATGGTTCGATCAGCTCCGCCGCTGTCACCGCCCACCACACGACGAACAGCGCGGCGAGCAGCGCGAACGGCCGCCACGTCCGCTCCAGGAACCCGCCGAAACGCTGCACCGCTCCTGGCCGCTTTCGCTCGGTCACACCGTCCGAGGGCGGCTTCCCAGCCGGTTCGGTACGCGCGGATTGACTGTGCGTGACCATGACCCTCCGTTCGCCTTCGAACGTGCTGGGAAGCACCCGATCGATGCCAGAACTCGCAGTGCTGATAGCGCTTTCTGAATGCGCTTTCAGGTAGAGTAGGCAGACCGGGAAACCCGGTCAAGCTTTCTTTGAAACAGGAGTTGCCATGGAGGCCCGCCCCCACGTGACGCTCGAGGACGTCGCCCGCGCCGCCGAGGTGTCGCTGGCCACCGCGTCCCGGGCGCTCAACGGGACAACCAAGGTCAGGTCGGATCTGCGCGAGCGGGTGCTCGCCGCGGCCGAGCAGCTCGCCTACACGCCCAACGCACACGCGCAGGCGCTGGCCGGGGCCTCGCATCGCACGGTCGGCGTCATCTGCCACGACGTGAGCGACCCCTACTTCGCGGCCATCGCCCGCGGCGTCATGCGGGTCGCAGGCGACAACGGGCTACTCGTGATGCTGGCCAGCACCTTCCGCGATCCGCAGAAGGAGATCGCCTACATCTCGATGCTGCGTGCCCAGCGCGCCTCGGCGATCCTGCTCGTCGGCTCCGGCTTCGAGGACAAGGCGTGGGAGCGGGCACTCGCCGCCGAGATCGACCCGTACCGGCGGGGTGGCGGGCAGGTCGCGGTCGTGAGCAGGCACCGCAGCCTGCGGGTGGACAGCGTTCAGCCGGAGAACCGTGAGGGTGCCGCCCAGCTGGCACAGGCGATGCTCGACCTCGGCCACCGGCGCTTCGCGGTGCTCGCCGGCCCGCGCGCGCTGACCACGGTCGTCGACCGTCTCGCGGGATTCCGGGAGACACTGGCCGCGGCCGGCGTGGAGCTCGCCGAGGCCGACATCGTGGAGGCGCCGTTCACCCGCGACGGCGGCCACGCCGCGATGCGCGAGCTGCTGGCCCGCGGGCTCGACGCGACCTGCGTGTTCGCGGTCACCGACGTGATGGCGATCGGGGCGCTCACCGCACTGCGCGAGGCGGGCCTCTCCGTTCCGGACGACGTGTCGCTCGCCGGATTCGACGACATCCCGGTGGTTCGTGACCTGACGCCGCCGCTGACCACCGTGGCGCTGCCGCTGGAGGAGCTCGGCGAGCGCGCGATGGAACTGGCCATTCGTGACACCAGGGGCTCGCGCAGCCGGGTCGTGCGGCTGCACGGCGAAGTCGTCCTGCGCGACAGCACGAGGAGGGCGTGAAGTAATGGTGCAGGACCTGACGATCGAGCGGATCGAGACCTTCGCCGTTGCGCTGCCGACGCTACGTTCGTTCGGGGTCTCCGGCGGCGCGGTCGCCGTCGCGGGCAAGCCGAGCGTGCGCGTGCTCGTCAAGGTCAGCGCGGACGGGGTGAGCGGCTGGGGTGAGGCGACACCGATTCCCGCCTGGACGTACGAGACGACGGAGTCGATCGTCACGACGATCGACCGTTACCTCGCCCCGGCCGTGCTCGGGCGCCCGTGCTGGGACCTCGACGGCGTGACGGCGGCGTTCGACCGGGCGATCAACCGCGGGTTCACCATCGGCTCCCCGCTGGCCAAGGCCGCTGTCGACATGGCGCTGCACGACGTGCTCGGCAAGGCGATCGGGGTACCGGTCAGCACCCTGTGGGGCAGGCGGCGCCGGGACCGGATCACGCTCGGCTGGATGGTGTCCGGGCAGACGGCGGCCGAGGTCGCCGACTGTGTTGCCGAGGGCCGCGCGCTCGGCTACCGGGCGTTCAAGGTCAAGATCGGCCTGCACGGCGAGCGGGAGGACCTCGCGGTCGTGCGCGCGGTGCGCGAGGCCGAACCGGATGCGCCGCTGTGGGTCGATGCGAACCAGGCGTTCACGACCGACTCGGCGTTGCGCATGGCGCACGAGCTCGCCGCGCTCGGGGTCACCGCGTTCGAGCAGCCGTTGCCCGCCAACGACATCGTCGGCCTGCGCCGGTTGCGCGGCGACTCCCCCATCCCGGTCGCGCTGGACGAGAGCCTGCGGCACCCGAGCGATCTGGCCACCTTCGTCCAGCTGGACGCTGTCGATGTCGCCATCGCCAAGGTGCAGCGCAGCGGCGGGCTGACACTGTCGCTGCGGCTCTGCTCGCTCGCCGAGGACTGCGGCGTACGGTTGATGGGCTCCGGGCTCACCGATTCCGATCTCGGCCTCGCCGCGTCGCTGCACCTGTTCGCCGCGTTCGGCATCGACACCCCGGTCGACCTCAACGGCAGGCAGTTCGTGGACTCGGTGTACGCGTCGGGTGTCCAGGTGACCGGCGGCATCGCGGAGGTGCCCACCGGTGCCGGGCTCGGTGTGGAGGTTGACGAGTCGGTGGTGCGCCAGCTGGCGTTCGATCCGTTGTCCTGACCGGCTTCGCCAATTGTTCGTCCACAATGGATATTCCACTATGGATGTTGCCCAAACGAAGTGCCCGCCGCCCGGTCCCCGGCAAAGAAGGTCTACACACTGGCTCCTCTGGGTAGTAACATGGTTACGCTCTGCCCTGGGAGGCCACCGTGGCCAACGAAGACGGACTCGATCGTCTGTTGCGAGCCTGGCGCGACGACATCGACAGCGAGCCGTTCCCGGCGATCGTTGACGTCGTGCTGCCCAGACAACTGCGCCGGCACCTCCGCGATGACGTCGGTCACAGCCGGCCCGCGAGCAGTGCGACCAGGGGCTCACCGGCCAACAGGGAGCACTGACCTGCGTCGCGCCGCAACCTCGACCATGGTGGAAGTCGGGGTACTGTGGCGGTCGTGACGACCAAGCTCGCCGAGTACCTGAGTATCGGACAGGTCGCCGAACGCAGCGGCGTACCGCACACGGCCCTGCGGTTCTACGAGGACCGCGGGCTCATCAGCTCGCAGCGTTCGGCAGGCAACCAGCGCCGCTACCCGCGGACCGTGTTACGCCGCATCGCCTTCATCCGCTCCGCCCAGCGGGTGGGCCTGACCCTGGAGGAGATCAGCCAGGCGCTGGCCGCGCTCCCCCGCGACCATGCCCCGACGAAGGCGGACTGGGCACGCCTGTCCCGCAACTGGCGCGACGAGATCGACGCCAGGATCGATGCCCTGCAGCGGCTGCGCGATCAGCTCACCGGCTGCGTCGGCTGTGGCTGTCTTTCGCTGCGCACCTGCGGTCTGCACAACTCCGAGGACAGGATGTCGTCGTTGGGTCCCGGCGCGCCCCTGTTGAAACCGGCCGCCGAGGGCGGCATCTGACTACCCCGCGAAAAGTGGTTGCGCGGACGACGACCGATGTGCGCGAATAGTGCGCGATATGAATGAAACAGACGTCATCCGCGTCTCGAAGAAACTCTCGCACTACCTACGGCACGCACCCGGTCGCATTGGCATCGACCTCACGACGGACGGTTGGGTGGAGGTCGACGTCCTGCTCACCGCGCTTACCGGGCACGGGCTTCGCCTCACCAGGGCCGACCTCGACGAGGTCGTCTCCCGCAACGACAAGCAGCGCTTCGCCTATGACGAGACCGGCCGCCGCATCCGTGCCAACCAGGGGCACAGCGTCGCTGTGGAGCTGAACCTGCCGATGGCGATTCCACCGGCCGTGCTCTACCACGGAACCGTAGCGCGGTTCCTGCCCGCGATCCTGCGCGCGGGGCTGCGGCCGATGAGCCGCCACGATGTCCACCTGTCCGCCAGCGTCGCCACCGCCACCGCCGTGGGCGCCCGCCGGGGCACACCCGTGGTGCTCGAAGTCGACGCACAGGCGATGGCCGACGCGGGGCACGAGTTCCGGGTCAGCGCCAACGGGGTGTGGCTCACCCGCGGCGTCCCACCCGCGTTCCTCCGCCGCCGGTAGGTTCTCAGCCGCGGCGCCGCGGCCGCCCGAGCAGGCGCTTGCCGATATCGATGAGGTGCTGTTCGAGCGTTCGGTCGTCGACATCGGCGTGTGCGCAGCCACCTGCGGCCAGCGCGGCGCCCGCGAGCAGCACCTTCACCGTGAGAATGCCGGCGAGGTCCGGATCGGGGCCCGCGAGCAGCGACATCATGCGCTCCATGACGTTCTCGTCCGCCGGGCGCTCCAGTGACCTGTTGATTGCCCGAATGATTCCGGGATCGGTGTTGAACAGGCCCACCAGTGGGCGGTGACGCACCACGAGGTCGACGAATCCGGCCAGTGCGTGGTCGATCTGCGCGCCCCGCGTCCGTTGCGTGCTCGCGTCGTCGAGGATCACGCCCAGCTCGCGCAGCGCTGGCGCGGCGACGGCCTCGGTGATCTCGTCCTTGGTCTTGAAGTGGTAGTAGACAGCCGCCTTCGTGACACCCAGCTCGTCCGCGATCATCTGCAGCGACGTGCCTTCCACACCGTGTTCGCTGAACAGTTTCAGTGCGGTGGCGAGCAGGCGTGACCTGGTGTCCTCGGCGACGGTGCCGGCAGTCATTGGGAATCCTCCTCACAAGCAGCCCGACAGTACGCCCCGCCTAGCCGACCGGCAAGCCGTTACCTGCCGATCGGCTAGTTCGCCACTTGCTGTCCGGCAAGTCACACACTTGCCGACCGGCTTGGACTCGCCTAGCCGATCGGCTAGCTTGGAAGTACCCGATCGTGTAGACCACACCCAGAAGGAGCCTGGCGTGGCTGTTCTGCTTTCCCGACTCGGCCGGTTCTCCTTCCGGCGCCGTCGCCTCATGACGGGGGTGTGGGTGGTCCTGCTCCTGGGGCTGGGCCTCGGCGCCCTCACGCTGTCCGGGCAGATGACCAACTCCATCACCATCCCGGGCACCGAGTCCCAGCGTGCCATCGACCAGCTCGAGGAACGCTTTCCCGAGGCGGGTGTCGGGGGTGCCACGGCGCGCGTCGCGATCGCCGCTCCGGAAGGCGCCACCCTGGACCGCGCCGCCGTCGAGGAGGTCGTCTCCGCGCTGCGCGAGGCGCCGAGGGTCACGGCGGTGACGGACCCGTTCCAGACGAGGTCCATCTCCCCCGACGGCCGCGTTGCGCTCGCCCAGGTGAGCTACCCCGTACCCGGGTTCGAGCTCACCGACACCGAGCGGGAGGCGTTGCTCGCGGCAGCCGAGCCGGGCCGCGAGGCCGGGCTCGCGGTGGAGTTCGGCGGGGACGCCGTGATGCCGGCCTTCGAAACGGAGGCCACGGAGGCCATTGGCGTCGCCATCGCCGCCGTGGTGCTGGTGATCACGTTCGGCTCGTTGATCGCCGCCGGGCTGCCGCTGCTGACGGCACTGATCGGTGTCGGCGTCGGCATGGCAGGGATCACGATGGCGTCCGGCTTCCTCGAACTCAACGCCAACACACCGGTGCTGGCGTTGATGATCGGGCTCGCGGTCGGGATCGACTACGCGCTGTTCATCGTCTCCCGCTACCGCCACGAACTCCGCACCGGGCTGAGTCCCGAGGAGGCCGCCGCCCGCGCGGTCGGCACCGCCGGGTCCGCCGTCGTGTTCGCCGGGCTGACCGTCATCATCGCGTTGGCAGGTCTCACCGTCGTCGGTGTCCCGTTGCTCGGCGAGATGGGCCTCGCCGCATCGGTCACGGTCGCCGTCGCCGTGCTGATCGCCGTCTCACTGCTGCCAGCCATGCTCGGTTTCGCGGGCACCAAGGTGCTCGGCGGCCGGATCCCCGGCCTGCGCCGGATCGACTCCGATGGGCCGACCGCGGGTCAGCGCTGGGCGTCCTTCGTGGCACGACACCGGATCCTGGTGCTGGTCGGCGCCGTCGCGGCACTACTGGTGATCGCGATTCCCGCCCTGTCGATGCGACTCGGCCTGCCGACCGACGACACAGCGGCCCCGGATGCCACGCAGCGCAAGGCATACGACCTCATCAGCTCCGGTTTCGGCGAAGGCGCCAACGGTCCGCTCACCGTGGTGCTCGAAGCGGAAGGCGACCCGCAGGGTGCCGCCCGAGCCGTCACCGAACGGATAGCCGCACTCGACGACGTCGCCGCGGTCACTCCGCCGCAGTTCAACGCCGCCGGTGACACCGCGCTGCTCACTGTGATTCCGCTGAGCTCGCCCAGCAGCGCCGCCACGGAGGACCTGGTCACCGCGATCCGCGCCGAAGCCGGTGGGCTGCACGACCAGACGGGTGCGAGCATCAGCGTGACGGGTCAGACCGCGATGAACATCGACGTGTCCCGCAAGATGGCCGATGCTCTGCTGCCGTACCTCTCGCTCATCGTGGGCCTCGCGTTCGTCCTGCTGATGCTGGTGTTCCGCTCGGTGATCGTGCCGCTGAAGGCGACACTGGGCTTCCTCGGCTCGGTCATCGCCGCCTTCGGCGCCGTCGTCGCGGTGTTCCAGTGGGGCTGGCTGAGCGACGTGCTCGGTGTCGAGTCGACGGGGCCGATCATGAGCATGCTGCCGATCCTGCTGATCGGCGTGCTCTTCGGGCTCGCGATGGACTACCAGGTGTTCCTGGTGACCCGGATGCGCGAGGAGTACGTGCACGGTGCCGCGCCCGGCGCCGCGATGGTCACCGGCTTCACCCATGGTTCCCGCGTGGTCGTGGCCGCCGCACTCATCATGATCAGTGTCTTCGCCGGGTTCGTGCTGGCACCGGATACGCTGATCCAGTCGATCGGCTTCGCGCTCGCCTTCGGGGTCGCGGTCGACGCGTTCGTGGTGCGCATGACGATCGTCCCGGCGGTGATGTCGCTACTCGGCAAACACGCGTGGTGGCTGCCGAAGTGGCTCGACCGGATCCTGCCCAATGTGGACGTCGAGGGCGAGCGCCTCACCACCGCCGAAGGGCGACGCGAAGGCGGCCACGGTTCCGACCCCACCCTCGAACCAGTTTAAGCAGCTTTCTGATAAGCGGCGGAGCCGCTTGCGCGGGGCATGCAACTCACACCGCCGCGGGTTCTCAGCCGTCTTCTCGCGAGGACAGCGACGACGTGGTGAATTGGACATTCATAAGGAGGAGATCCCGCAGCCGAGGACACTGCGGCGCGGAGCGCCTCGACCAGGGGTGGCGGTCGGGCTGGCGGGCGGGAGGCTGAGGTTCCGCCACCCGCACCGCCACGCGGGCCACGTCCAACTATTAAGTCAGGCCAGCCAGGTGATGGCGCCGCCGATGGAGAGGAGGGCGGCGGCGCCGAGGGCGACGGAGAGGCCCCGGGAGTTGTTCTTCCAGGTGCTGTAGACGCCGCCACCCAGGAAACCCGCAAGAGCCAGCAACAGCACCGCGACCCATTCGCCCGACATCTACAGCACACCCTTCGTCGATGGAATCCCGCCTGCGCGGGGATCGGCCTCGGTGGCCGCCCGCAGTGCCCGCGCGACGGCCTTGTACTGCGCCTCCGCGATGTGGTGCGGGTCCCTGCCGTGCACGACCCGGACATGCAGCGCGATCTGCGCGTGGAACGACAGCGAGTCGAACACGTGGCGGGTCAGCACGAACGGGTAGTTGCCACCGATGGTGAACGTATTGAATTGCTCGGGTTCCCCGACGTGCACGCAGTAGGGCCGGCCGGAGACATCGATCGCCGCGTGCGCGAGCGTCTCGTCCATCGGGATCCAGGCGTCGCCGAAGCGGCGGATGCCCTTCTTGTCGCCGAGCGCCTCGCGGATCGCCTGCCCCAGCACGATGGCCGTGTCCTCGACCGTGTGGTGCGCATCGATGTGCACGTCACCCCGCGCCTCGATGCGCAGGTCCAGCGACCCGTGCACGCCGAAGGAGTGCAGCATGTGGTCGTAGAACGCGACGCCGGTGGCCACCTCCACCTGGCCGGTCCCGTCCAGATCGACCTCGACCGTGATCGAGGACTCCTTCGTGGTGCGTTCGACCTTGCCGACCCGGCTCACCTGGGGACCTCCTTGCTCGCCTGCAGAAAGGCGTCGTTCTCCTCGGGCGTGCCGATGGTCACCCTGAGGTGGCCTTCGATGCCGACGTTCCGGATCAGCACCCCGCTATCCACATAGGACTTCCAAGCCGCTGCCGCGTCGGCGAACCGTCCGAAGAGGATGAAGTTCGCGTCACTCGGCACCGGCGTGAAACCGAGGCCCTGCAGGGATTCTGCCACCCGATCACGCTCAACGGCGAGCTTCGCGACGGACGCGAGCGTCTGCTCCGCATGTGCGAGCGCCGCTCGGGCGGCGGCCTGCGTGAGCGAGGAGAGGTGGTAGGGCAGGCGTACCAGCTGCAGCGCGTCCACCATCGCGGGCGCCGCAGCGAGGTAGCCGAGCCGGCCACCGGCGAACGCGAACGCCTTGCTCATCGTGCGGGAGACGATCAGCTTGGCTGGATAGGAATCCAGCAGGTGCACCGCACTCGGCTGTGTGGAGAACTCGGCGTAGGCCTCGTCGACGACCACGATGCCCGGCGCCGCACGCAACACCGCCTCCAGCTCACCCAGCGGGATCGAGCCACCGGTGGGGTTGTTCGGACTGGTCACGAACACCACGTCCGGACGCCGCTGCGCGACCAGCCCCGCGGCACGCGCGGTGTCGAGCGTGAAGTCCGGGCGGCGCGGCGTCGGCACCCATTCGGTGCGCGTGCCCGCCGCGATGATCGGGTGCATCGAGTAGGACGGTTCGAAGCCGAGCGCGCTGCGATCGGGACCGCCGAATGCCTGCAGGATCTGCTGCAGGATCTCGTTCGATCCGTTGGCAGCCCACAGGTTCCGCTCCGTCAGCGGCACCCCCGTCGACTCCGTGAGGTAGGCGGCCAGGTCACGGCGCAGGCCCACGGCGTCGCGGTCCGGGTAACGGTGCAGCTCGGCGGCCACCGCGCGGATCGACTCGGTCACGTCCGCCACCAGCTCGGCCGGCGGCGGGTACGGGTTCTCGTTGGTGTTCAACCGCACCGGCACGTCCAGCTGCGGCGCCCCGTACGGGCTGCGTCCCCGCAGGTCCGCACGCAGCGGCAGCTGCTCCAGTGTCACCTCGTCGCCGGCGGTCACGCGGCACCACCGGGGAAACGTGCCGTCACGGCCTCGCCGTGTGCTGGCAGGTCCTCGGCGTTGGCCAGTGCCACGACCTTGCCTGCCACTTCGCGCAGCGCGTCGGCGCTGTAGTCGATCACGTGGATGCCGCGCAGGAACGTCTGCACCGACAGTCCCGAGGAGTGCCGCGCGAAACCGCCGGTCGGCAGGACATGGTTGGAGCCTGCGCAGTAGTCACCGAGCGACACCGGGGCGTATGGGCCGACGAACACCGCGCCCGCATTGCGGACGCGCCCGGCGACCTCACGTGCGTTCGCCGTCTGTATCTCGAGGTGCTCGGCGGCGTAGACGTCCACCACCCGCAGCCCATCGTCCAGTGTGGACACCAGCACCGTGCCCGACTGCTTGCCGCGCAAGGCTTCGCCGATGCGCTCGGTGTGCTTGGTCGCCGCGACCCGGCGCTCCAGCTCGGCGTCGACCGCGTCCGCCAGCGTTTCCGAGGTGGTGACGAGGACACTGGCGGCGAGGGTGTCGTGCTCGGCCTGGCTCACCAGGTCGGCGGCGACGTGCACCGGGTCGGCGGTCTCGTCGGCAAGGATGGCGATCTCGGTGGGCCCCGCTTCGGAGTCGATACCGATCAGCCCGCGCAGCATCCGTTTGGCAGCGGTCAGGTAGATGTTGCCTGGGCCGGTGACCATGTCGACGGGTTCGAGCGTGCTGCCATCGGTGTCGGTGCCGCCGAAGGCCAGCAGGGCGACCGCCTGCGCACCCCCGACCGCCCACACCTCGTCCACGTCGAGCAGGGCGGCCGCCGCGAGGATCGTCGGGTGCGGCAGCCCACCGAACTCCGCCTGCGGCGGCGAGCACACCACCAGCGAGGCGACACCGGCCGCCTGCGCGGGCACGACGTTCATCACCACGCTCGACGGGTAGACGGCGAGCCCACCGGGCGCGTAAAGGCCCACCCGGCCGACCGGTACCCAGCGCTCGGTGACGGTGCCACCCTCGGCGACCTGCGTGGTGACGTCGGCACGACGCTGGTCGGCGTGCACGACTCGGGCTCGGGCGATGGACTCCTCGACGGCCTCGCGCACGGCCGGGTCCAGCTCGGCCAGCGCGCGCCGCAGCTCGGTGGCCGGCACGCGCACGGCCGCGGGGCGGACCCGGTCGAAGCGCTCGGTGTAGTCCAGCACCGCCTCGACCCCGCGGTCCCGGACCGCCTCGACCACCGGACGCACCTGATGCAGCGCCGCGTCCACGTCCACCTCGGCGCGCGGCAGCGTGGCGCGCAGCTCCACCGGTGAAGGGACACGACCTCGCAGGTCGGTGCGGCTCAACATAGGTCTAGGGTACGAGGAACGATGTCGCCCGCGACCGGGAGGTAGCCGTGCTGCGAGTCGCGTTGTGCCAGGCCACATCCAGCGCCGATCCCGAGCAGAACCTGCGGCTCGTACGCGGCTGGACCGGCAAGGCCGCGGGCGAAGGCGCGCGCGTGGTGGTGTTCCCCGAGGCCACGATGGCCCACTTCGGCGTCCGGCTCGCCCCGCTGGCGCAGCCGCTGGACGGTCCGTGGGCGCGGGAGGTCGGGGAGATCGCCCGCGAGCACGAGGTGCTCATCATCGCGGGCATGTTCACCCCGGACGGCGACCGCGTCCGCAACACCGTGCTCCTGACCGGACTCGGCGAGCACCGTGGCTACGACAAGATCCATCTCTACGACGCGTTCGGTTTCCGTGAGTCCGACACGGTCGCGGGCGGCACCGAGCTGGTGACGGTGGACGTCGACGGCGTCCGGCTCGGCGTGGCCACCTGCTACGACGTGCGGTTTCCCGCGCTGTTCCAGGCACTGGCCGAGGCGGGCGCGAGCGCGGTCGCGGTGCCCACCTCGTGGGGAGCGGGCCCCGGCAAGCGGGACCAGTGGGAGCTGCTCGTGCGGGCGCGGGCACTCGACTCGGGCAGCTGGATCCTCGGCTGCGGTCAGGCCGATCCGGCGGCCGCGGGCGTCGAGGTGAACCCGAAGGCGCCGACCGGCATCGGCTATTCGACGGTGGCCGACCCGTTCGGCCGGGTACATGCCCAGGCCGGTGCCGCACCGGAACTCCTCGTGACCGACATCGACCCCGCGGTGGCCGAACAGTCGCGCACGGCGACGGGCGTGCTGGCGAACCGGAAGCTGTGACCTACCGCAGGTCCATGCCGAGGTCGAGTGCCGGGGCCGAGTGGGTCAGCGCGCCGACGGCCAGATAGTCCACACCGGACTCCGCATAGGACCGCGCGTTTTCCAGTCGCAGCCCGCCGGAGGACTCAAGCCGGGTCTTCGGGGATTCCGCAGCACGCAACTCCACCGCACGGGCGCAGTTTTGGGGCGTGAAGTTGTCGAGTAGCACCTCGTCCGCACCGGCGGTCAGCGCTTCCGCCAGCTGTCCGAGGTCGTCGACCTCGACCTCGCATGGCAACCCGGCCGCGTGCTCTCGAGCGAGCCGGAGTGCCTCGGTGACCGAGCCGGCAGCCACGACGTGGTTGTCCTTGATGAGGACCGCATCGCCGAGCCCGAGCCGGTGGTTCACCCCGCCGCCGCAGCGGACCGCGTACTTCTGCAGCAACCGCAGGCCCGGCAGGGTCTTGCGGGAGTCCCGGATCGCGCAGCCGGTACCCGCCACCGCGGCCACCCACGCCGCGGTGGCGGTCGCGATGCCGGACAGGTGACAGAGCAGATTCAGCGCCGTGCGCTCCGCTGTGAGCAGCCTGCGCACGCTGCCCCGCACGACGAGCGCGGGCTCCCCCACGGTGAGCACGGTCCCATCGGCCTGCTGGTGCAGCACCTCGTAGCCGTCGCCGAGCACCTCGTCGAACACGGCGAGGGCGGCCGGGATGCCCGCGGCGACCCCTGGCGCGCGGGGGGTCAGCTCCGCGGTGGCGACCGCACCGGCGGGCACGGTCGCCGCGGTGGTGGCGTCGGGTCCGTACCGGAGGTCCTCCTCCAGCGCCGTGGTGATGACGCGGCGCAGGTCGTCGCGGTCGATGTCGGGGCCGGTCACGCCACACCCTCCAGGATCGGGTCCGCCAGCACGGGCTGGCCGGAGGGGCTGAGCCGGATCAGCTGGCTGCGCTGCCAGAGCTCGTCGTCGCGCTCGGTGAAGTCGGTACGCACATGGCAGCCACGTGATTCGGTGCGCCGCGCCGCGGCCGCGACGAGCGCCTGCGCCAGCAAGGTCAGCGCGGCGTCCTCGACCATCCTGTGCGTCCACAACGGACTGTCCTCGACCGACAGATCGAGCACCGAGCCCGCGACGGCGAGCCCCTCGGCGTCGCGGCCGATGCCCGCGTACCGGCTCATCACCCGTTGCAGTGCGTCCCGCTCGGCGACCGGGGCGGCCACGGTCGCGGGCAACCGACCGTGCAGCGGGTTGCCGAGTGCCCCTGCCGCCAGGTCAGCAGCCGCCGCCTCAGCGGCCCTTTCCCCCAGTACGAGCCCTTCGAGCAGGCTGTTGGAGGCGAGCCGGTTGGCGCCGTGCAGGCCGGTGCGCGCGACCTCGCCCGCCGCGTACAGGCCCGGGACACCGGTGCGCCCTTCGATGCCGGTCACCACGCCCCCGCAGGCGAAATGCGCGGCCGGTGTCACCGGGATCGGCTCCCGGTGCGGGTCAACGCCCGCCGTGGTGCACGCCGCGTACACGGTCGGAAACCGTTGCGCGAAGCCGGAAATCCCGGTCGCATCGAGGTAGACGTGGTCGTCGACACCTCCCGGCGCCTGCGCCAGATGCCGGGTGATCGCCGCCGACACGACATCACGGGGCGCGAGATCGGCGAGCGGGTGAACGCCGCGCATCACCAGTGCGCCCGTCACGTCGACGAGCACGGCGCCCTCGCCTCGCACCGCCTCGGTGACCAGCGGGCAGCGCCCCCGCGCTCCCGGCGTGTAGAGCACCGTCGGATGGAACTGGACGAACTCGATGTCGGCCACCAGCGCACCGGCACGCAGGGCGAGCGCGAGCCCGTCACCGGTGGCGATCTCGGGGTTCGACGTCGCCTGGTAGAGCTGACCGAATCCGCCGGTGGCCAGCAGCACCGCTGGCGCGCGCAGGACGCCGGGCACGCCGTCCGGGTCGAGCACGGTCACGCCCGCGACCGCCCCTGCCGGGGTACGCAGTGCGTCGACGGCGATATGCCGCTCGAGCACGGGAATCCCGTGCTCGCCTGCCGCCGTGACCAGTGCCCGCTCGACCTCGGCGCCGGTCGCGTCCCCGCCGGCGTGGATCACGCGGAACGCGCTGTGCCCACCTTCACGGGTCCGCGCGAGGCCGGCCACACCCGCGTCGAACACCGCGCCGAGCCCGCGCAGCTTCGCGACCGCGGCCGGACCCGCCGTAATGATGTCGTGCACGGCGGTCGTGTCGCAGAGCCCCGCACCCGCGGTGAGGGTGTCGGCCGCATGCGCGGCGACCGTGTCGCCTTCGTCCCGTTCGCCATCGAGGACGACCGCGACCCCACCCTGCGCCCAGCGGGTGTTGCCATCGGCGACCGCCGCTTTCGTCACCACGAGCACGCGCAGGCCGAGCTCCCTGGCCCGCAACGCCGCCGTCAGCCCGGCCACACCACTGCCCAGCACCACCAGATCAGCGGCGGCTTCCCACTGCGTGGTTTTCGCCTCCTGGTCGCTAACCGGGTTGCTCATTCCCCGCCGCCAGGCTTGCCGATCTCGATCATCCGCTGGACCGAGGCCCGTGCACGGGCAGCCGTGTCCGGGTCGACGTGCACCTCGTCGGCGCCGTCACGCAAGGAGCGCAGCAGCGCGGCCGGAGTGATCATCTTCATGTACCGGCAGGACGCGCGGTCGTTGACGGCCCGGAAGTCGATCTCGGGTGCGGCCTTGCGCAGCTGGTGCAGCATGCCGACCTCGGTGGCGACCAGTACCGAGGTGGCACGCGTCTCCCTGGCCGCGTGCAACATGTCCCCGGTCGAGAGGATCTTCACCCGCTCCGGCGCGACAGTACCCTCGCCTGCCAGGTAGAGGGCCGAGGTGGCGCAGCCGCATTCGGGATGGATGAACAGGTCCGCATCCGGCGCCGCCGCGGCTCGCTCGGCCAGCTCGGGGCCGTTGATCCCGGCGTGCACATGGCATTCCCCTGCCCAGATGTGCAGGTTCTCCCGCCCGGTCACCCGCTTGACGTGCGCACCGAGGAACTGGTCCGGGCAGAAGAGCACCTCGCGGTCTTCGGGGATGGCGGACACCACGTCGACAGCGTTCGACGACGTGCAGCAGATGTCGGTCTCCGCCTTGACCTCGGCGGTCGTGTTGACATAGGAGACCACCACCGCGCCGGGATGCTCGGCCTTCCACTCGCGCAGCTGCTCGCCCGTGATCGAATCGGCAAGCGAGCAGCCCGCTCGCGCGTCCGGGATCAGCACGGTCTTGTCCGGAGCGAGGATCTTCGCGGTCTCGGCCATGAAGTGGACGCCGCAGAAGACGATCGTGGCGGCGTCACTGGCGGCCGCGATGCGGCTCAGCGCGAGCGAGTCGCCCGTGTGGTCGGCGATCTCCTGGATCTCGGGAAGCTGGTAGTTGTGCGCGAGCAGCACCGCGTCGCGTTCCTTCGCGAGCCGGCGCACCTCGTCGGCCCACGCCGCGTCCGCCTCGACTCCCCCATAGGGCACGAGTGCCTCCGCCTGCACTGTCATTTGGAGCCTCCGATTGCGTGCGTTAGTTTTCGCCTTATAATCGAAAACCGTGCGGTCTCATATTAACAGCACCAGCCCACTGGCACACGAGGTTCTTGCAGCCGTATTGCAGGTGCGTTACGACACACTGCAGGTGCTGCTGTGGCGCCGCGCGCTCGATCCGCACGTCGGACGCTGGTCACTGCCGGGCGGACGGCTGCGCCCCGACGAGGACGTGGAGACCTCCATCCGCCGCCAGCTCGCCGAGAAGGTCGACATCCAGCAGCTCAGTCACGTCGAGCAGCTCGCAGTGTTCAGCGATCCTCATCGCGTACCGGGGCCACGCGTGGTGGCGACAGCCTTCCTCGGGCTCGTGCCCGCAGGCGCCGATCCGGAGGTGCCCGAGGACACGGCATGGCATCCGGTCGACGCGCTCCCACGCACGGCGTTCGACCACGAGGCGATCGTGTTGCGGGCGAGGGACCGGCTGCGCGCGAAACTGAGCTACACCAACCTGGGTTTCGCGCTCGCGCCGCAGGAGTTCACCATCTCGGCCCTGCGCCGACTGTACTCCGCCGCGCTAGGTTACCGCGTCTCCGCGACCAACCTGCAGCGGGTGCTGTCCCGGCGCGGGCTGCTCGTGCCGACCGGATGTACCGCGCCCTCCGGCAAGGCAGGCGGCAGGCCGGCGGCGCTGTACTCGTTCGCGCACGGGGACATGCAGGTCACCGACCCGTTCGCGGTCCTCAAACCCCCGGCGCCCCCGGCGGGGGCCCGTTCGCGAGCGCGCGTATCCCGGCCGGACACCGTACCGTGAGACCGTGGCAGACACGAGACCGGACAGCATGCGGACGACGCTTCCCTTGTTCCCGCTGCAAACCGTGCTCCTGCCCGGCGCGCACCTGCCGCTGCACATCTTCGAACCGCGGTACCGGCAGCTGACCATCGACCTCGTCAACGAGACCCTGCCGGATCACCTTTTCGGCGTCATCGCCATCAGGACGCCACTGGTGCGGGAAGTGGACACCGTCGAGCACCTGCACCCGGTCGGCTGCGCAGCGCGACTACGGCAGGCAAAGCGCTTGCCCGATGGGCGCTTCGACATCGTCACCACCGGTCACCGTCGGTTCCGGTTGCTGGACCTCGACGCGCAGTCGGCGCCGTACCTGCTCGGGACCATCGAATGGCTCGACGACCTGCCGCTGCCAGAAGCCAGCGAGGAGCCGACCGCCCGGCTGAGCGAGCTGGCGATTGGCGCCTACCGCCGCTATGGCGAGGTGGCCTGGGAACAGGAGGGCTGGCGCGCACCCCCACCGGAGTCCACCACCGGCGAACTCGCCTACCTGCTCGCCGCCGACTGCCTGCTGCCGCTGGCCGACCGGCAGGCGCTGCTGGAGGATCGCCACCCGTTGCGGAGGCTCAGCACAGTGTGCCGTTTGCTGTACCGGGAAGCCGGTTTGCTCGCAGCGCTGCGCGCGGTACCAGCACCGATCGTGGAGATCAACAGCGACGCCAGGCCCAGCCTCAACTAACCCGCCCCGGCTGGGATCTCAGCCCAGTCGGCGCCCCAGGTCGTCCTGGCTGTTCCACATCGCCAGCAACCCGTAGGCCAGCGCCGTCGTCAGCGGCTGGGCGACGAGTACCCAGGCCGTCTCCAGCACGGGCGCCCGCTCGACGATGGCACCGAGCGCAGGCGCCTCGGTGACGGCGTAGCGACCGTCGGCGAACGCGATGCCCATCCGCGCTGTGAGCCAGGTGGCGAGCAGCGATCCGGCAACGGCGGCAAGCAGTATCACCGGGCCCCGCCGCTCGCGCAGGAACCACACCGCGACACCGACGATCAAGCCCGCGACCAGTGCCATCAGCACGAAAATCGCCAGATCGTCGAAACGGTGCCAGCTCTCCAGCTGCAACGGCACCATGGCGCCGTCGGACCGCACCACCCGCATTCGCTGCGGCGGCGCCACAACGGACCAGAGCCAGCCAAGAGGGATACCGAGCAGGCCCACCAGCGACAGCACACTCACCGCGGGTAACAGGTCGGCCTTGACGACCACCCTCGATTGCTCTCGCCGCACACCCGCGAACGCCTGCGCGAATCGCACTGATTCGGCCTGCTGCTCCGGCACCCGGGCCTCCCTTTCGCACCACGCCCGACGTTCGCCACACCCTAACCGGCCGGTGCCGCGCCGACGGAGGTGGAGTCGCCGTCTCGGTTACAACGGACCGTCACTGGGGCACCGACGTGCCCCGGCGAAGAGATCGGGGTCGAACTGCCCACCGAACCACGGCGAAAGCCCGCGCCGGGCCTCGATGAGGAACTCGTCCCGGCCCGCCCGCGCGAGCCCCGCGGGCAGCACCCCCAGCAGGGGCGCGCCCGCCGCGACCGGAAGGTCGGCGACATTGCTGCGGGCCGCGAGATCCGGCTCAGCGGGCCAGGAACCGATGACGATGCCGATGACGTCCAGCCCACGCCGCACGGCGACCTCGGCGGTGAGTGCCGTGGCGTTGAGCGTGCCGAGCCCGGCCTCAGCCACGATCAACACCGGCGCGCCGACAGACCAGGCGACGTCGGCGACGGTTCCACCCGTTGGGTCGAACCGCACGAGTAACCCGCCGACACCCTCGACGAGCACGAGGTCGTGTGCGGTGTGCAGTTCCGTGGCCGCCTGCGCGGCCTCCGCCGGGGTCACCGGTGGCAGCCCGTTGCGCCGGGACGCCGCTTCAGGGGACAGCGCGTCCGGATAACGGCGCAGCTCCCGGGTGGTGACGTCGCCCGCGAGGCGGCGTACCTCGGCGAGGTCACCAGGCTGGTCCGGGGCCACACCGGTCTGGGCAGGCTTGAGCACCGCGACGGCATCGCCGCGATCCCTGGTGAGCGCGGCAATAGCCGCGGTCACCACTGTCTTGCCGACGCCGATCCCCGTTCCAGAGATCACCAGCACGGTCACGTCACACGACATTAATACCGGCAGGCGATTCCGCATCACCCGGTCTTGACCACCCGTTCGGCTCCGGCGGGCACGAACGCGCCGGTTTCGGCGTCGAACAAGTACACCTGCGCGTTGCCGACGTCGAAGTACATCCCGGTCAGATGCAGCTCACCCTGGCTCTCGGCCCGCGCGATCATCGGGTATCGCCGCAGGTGTTCGAGCTGCTGCAGCACGTTGTGCAAGGCAAGCCGGTCGCCCGGCGTTTCCGGCTCCCGCCCGTCCAACGTCACGGCAGCCTGCGCGGCATGCCTGCGCAGGCTCGGCTCGCCGTGCCGCAGCCACTGGCTCAGCGACGGCAGGCCGCCGGGTGCGTCGCCGCTCAGCGCCTGCATCGCGCCGCACGACGAATGCCCGCACACCACGACCTCACGCACGCCGAGGAAACTCACCGCGTACTCGATGGCTGCGCCGACGGAGCTGTCCTCGCCGGCGAACTCCCCCTGCCGTTGCGGGACGAGGTTGCCGACATTGCGAACCGTGAAGAGGTCGCCGGGACCGCTCGTGGTGATCACGTTCGGCACGATCCGGGCATCGGCACAGGTGATGAACAGTGTGTGCGGCTCCTGCCCGGCGGCGAGCTTGCTGAGCGTCTCCTGCACCAGTGGCGCGGTGCGCGCCTGGAACTCCGAGGTACCCCGCCGAAGCGGGCCGGTGCGCTGATCGGGGATCTCGACACCGAAGTCCTTCGCCATCCACTCCGACCACGATGCGAGCCAGCGCGGCAGCGGCGGTTTCGCCTGACCTTTCCTGACAATCGGACTGTCCGACTTGCCACGGGCGAACCACGGGTGGCCGATCTCGTCCACGACGACCGTGCCACCGGCGCGCTCGTGAGCCTGCTGCCAGCCGGAGAGGCATTCGAAGGCGGCATGGTCGAGATAGTCGACGACGAGCTCGAGCGTCACGGTGCTGCGCCCGGGCAACGAGTTGAGCACAGTGGACAGACGCGGCACCGAAAGGAACGTCAGCGCACCCTCGATGACGACCCGTCGCTGCTGCCCGTCGCCCTCCGCGTGGATTCCCGACCACATCATGCGGCGCAGCATCAGGGCGAGGGACAGCGCGATTCCCATGAGGACGCCGCTGAGCAGATCGACCGCCACGACACCGACCAGTGTCACGAGGTACAGCGGCAGGTCACCGTGCTTGAGCACCTGCCGGATGTGCTTGATGTCGACGAGCTTCGCGCCGACGTAGACGAGCAGACCGCCGAGCGTGGCAAGCGGAATGCTCTCGATGAGACCGGCCAGCGCCACCGTGAACAGCAGGATCCACAGGCCGTGCAGGACCGCGGAGGCCCGGGTGCGCCCGCCGACGCTGACGTTGGTCGAGCTGCGCACGATCACGCCGGTCACAGGGAGGCCACCCAGCGCGCCGGAGGTCATGTTCGCCACGCCCTGGCCGACGAGCTCACGGTTGAGGTTCGCCCGCGGCCCGGTGTGCAGGCGATCCACGGCGACGGCGGAGAGCAACGTCTCGACGCTGGCGATGAGCGCGATGGTCAGCACCGCGACGCCGAAGTCGAACCAGCCGCCGGCGGGCAGCTGGGGCACCAGGTCGAGGGCAAGCACGTCACCCGGCAGGTCGACCCGCTCCGCCGACATCCCGAACACCGTGGCCAGCACGGTCACGACCGTGATCGCGGCCAGCGGTCCCGGCACCTTGCGCACGGCCGCGGGGAGCCTGGCCCACAGCAGCAGGATCGCGATGGTCAGGATGCCAAGGAACGCGGCCGTGTCGTGGTGGCTGACGATCTGACCTGGCAGCGCGACGATGTTGTCGATCGCCGAGCTCTGCGGGGTGCCGCCGAGCACGATGTGCAGCTGGCCGAGCACGAGTGTGACGCCGATGCCCGCCAGCATGCCGTGCACGATGGCAGGCGAGATCGCCAGCGCTACCCGTGCCACTCTGCTGAGTCCGAAAAGGACCTGCAGAAGGCCGGCGCCCACCGTGATGGCGCAGGTGACGACCCAGCCGAACTGGTTGATGGTCTCCGCCATCACCACAGTGAGCCCGGCGGCGGGCCCGCTCACCTGCAGTGGCGCCCCGCCGAGCAGGCCGCCGACAACGCCGCCCACGACGGCGGCGATCAACCCCGCGACGATCGGCGCTCCCGACGCGAGCGCGATACCGAGTGACAGCGGCACCGCCACGAGGAACACCACCAGGGAGGCAGGCACGTCGTAACGCAGGACGCTGCCCAGCTGCCGCGGCCGCACGCGTACGTCTTCACTCCTCTGTTTCTCGTGACCGACGTTCCGCGCCATACCTGACCCTCCAGCTTGGTGACGTGCGGCGGCGGGGACTTTCCCGCGCACACGCGGTTGACTTGTCACCAGATAACAGAAGAGTGCGTAGTTTGTCCGCTATGGAAAGGCGTTCTCACGTTCTCGGCACTGCCGCGTCACTACAAAGAGGACAGCCGATTGTGCACGGCGACAGCGTGACGTGTGCCAGCTCTCACCCGACTATTGACCGCGCACGAAGTTTCGATGGCGCCCCGTAGTCGCCGTGTGCACAAACCGGGGACGCCAGGCCGGATCAGGTGATCTTGATGTGGCCGCGTCACTCGCGACGCCACGACCTGTCGCTTCCGGTGCGTCCCGACGCCTGCGTGCCGCCCGGCGGCACACAGGCGTCTACTTAGGACGGATGGCTAGGGCCGCAGCGCGAGTGGCAGCGTCTCCAGCGCGCGCACGAGTGTGCTCTGCCGCCACCGCAGCTGCTCCGGTTCGGTCGCCAGGCGCAGATCCGGGAAGCGCTCCAGCAGCCTGCTGATCGCGATCTCGCCCTCCAACCGGGCCAGCGGAGCGCCGACGCAGTAGTGGATGCCGTGCCCGAACGCCAGATGCCCCGCGGTCTGCCGGGTGATGTCGAGCCGATCCGGATCGTCGAAGCGCTCACTGTCCCGGTTGGCGCCGTGCAATGAGATGAGCACGAACTCGTCCGCCGGGATCTCCACGTCGCCGACCTGGACCGGTTCGGTGGTGAACCGCAGGGTCGCGAGGTTGACCGGCCCGTCGTAGCGCAGGAACTCCTCGACCGCGTTGGGTAGCAGACCCGGATCGGCCCGCAGCGCGGCGAGCTGCTCGGGGTTGCGCAGGAGCGCGAGGAGCCCGTTGCCGATCAGGTTCACCGTCGTCTCGTGCCCGGCGACCAGCAACAGGAACGCCATCGAGATCAGCTCCGGCTCCGAGAGCTGGTCGCCGGCGTCGGTCACGTGTACCAGTCCGGAAAGCAGATCGTCGGCCGGCTCCTCCCGCTTGCGGGCGACCAGCTCCGAGAGGTACCCGGCCATCTGCTGCGAAGCCTGCCCGGCCGCGTCGGCCGACGTCGGCGCGATCACCATCGTCGACCAGGCCCGGAAGCTCTCCCGATCAGCGGCAGGGACGCCGAGCAGCTCGCAGATCACCGTGATGGGCAACGGGAACGCATAGGCCGTCAGTAGGTCCACCTCGGTGGAACCGGCCATGTCGTCGAGCAGGTCGGCGGCGATCTGCTCGATGCGGGGGCGCAGGCTGGCGACTGTTCGCGCGGTGAAGGCCTTGTTCACTAGCTTGCGCAACCGGGTGTGGTCCGGCGGATCGGTGTTGAGCATGTGCGCGGCGAGCATCTCCGAGAACGGCGTCGGCTCGCTCCCTTCGACGGTCAGCGGCGCCGCGAACAACGCAGGCCGTTTCCTCGCGTCCTTACTCAGGCTCGGGTCGGCGAGCAGCGTCTTGGCATCGGCATAGCCGGTCACCAACCACACCGCCAGCCCGCGCGGCAGCGTCACCGGGCGCACCGGTCCCCCGCCTCGAAGCAGCCGCACTATCGCGTGCGGGTCCTGGAAGAAGTCGTCGTCGAGCTGGGTCCGGTCGTACGCCGTCTGACTTGCCCCCATTGTGTCTCCCTGTCCGATTCCGGGGTCAATTTTCCCAGTGCCCATGGTTGGACAACGGCTCAGCGGCCGCGAGCGTGCCCGAACTCGCCGATTCACAGGTCTGACATTGGTCGAGACCACGGCGTCTGTCTAGGCTTGCCGGCATGGTGGGAGCGGATCGGTGAGCGTTCAGTTCCGACCGGTCAGTCCCGAACGGCTCGTCGACGAGCTGGCCGAGCGGATCAGCGAGCTGCCACAAGACACGTGGGCGCGGATCGCGGTGGACGGCGCCGACACCGCCACGGACACCACCGCGCTGGCCGACGCACTGACCGGCCCACTGCGCCTGCGCGGCCGCGAGGTCCAGCGCGTATCGGCACGGGACTTCCTGCGCGCCGCGTCGCTGCGGTTCGAACGTGGCCGGTACGACCCGGATGTGCGGTACACGGACTGGCTCGACACCGGTGCGCTACGGCGCGAGGTGCTCGACCCGCTGGCTCCCGATGGCAGCGGAACCATGCTCCCCGCGCTGTGGGACCCGGAACGCGACCGCGCCTACCGGCTGCCGCGGACGACACTGCCGGCGGGCGCTGTGCTCCTGCTGGACGGCGAGCTGTTGCTCGGCCGCGGGTTCGCCTTCGACCTGACCGTGCACCTGTGGCTCTCCGCCGCAGCGTTGCGCCGCCGGCTGCCCACGGAGCAGCAGTGGGCGCTGCCGGCGTACGACCGCTACGACCGGGAGGTCGATCCAGCCGGCACCGCCGACGTCGTGGTGCGCATGGATCATCCGCGCCACCCGGCCATCCGGAACAGCTAGCCGGCGAGGGTGATGGGATCGCCGTCGAGCATGGCGACGAGGCGCCGCGCGAGGATGTCCCACCGCCAGTGCTCACTCACCCACTGCCGGCCCGCCGCACCCATACGGCGTGCGCGCACCGGATCGGCGAGCAGCGCGGCGAGCGTTTCCACCAGCTGCATGAGCTGGCGCCCGTCGACGACGTGCCCCGTGACCTCGTCGAGCACCGTCTCCGGCGCGCCACCGGAATTGCCGGCGACCACGGGCAGACCGGTGGCCGACGCTTCGAGGAAGACGATGCCGAGCCCCTCGACGTCGAGCCCCTTGCCGCGTGTGCGGGCCGGCATCGCGAAGACGTCCCCGGCCGCGTAGTGCGCCGGAAGCTCCTCCCAGGGCACCGATCCGGTGAGGATCACGTGCTCCGCCACACCCGCCGCCTCGGCCAGCGCCGCGAGCTTCTGGCGATACGGGCCGCCGCCGACGAGCAGCAGGGTCGTGTCCGGGACACGCTTGCGCAGTTCCGGTAGCGCCAGCACCAGCATGTCCTGCCCCTTGCGGGGCACGAGGCGGGACACGCAGACGACTGTCGGCCGGTCGCCGAGCCCGTGCCGGGCCCGGATCTCAGCGCGCGCGGCGTCATCCGGGCGGAAGACCTCGGTGTCCACTCCGGACGGAAGGTGTTCCAGACCTGCCATCGGGCCGAACGCCGATGCGAACCGGCCACGTGTGTAGTTGCTGACGAACGTCACCACGTCCGCGGTGTCGCCGATGCGCCGCAGTGCCTGGCGTGCTGCGGGGAGCATCGACCAGCCGACCTCGTGGCCATGGGTGCAGGCCACCACGCGCTCCGCACCGGCCGTCCGAAGAGGACTACCGAGCAGCGCGAGCGGTGCTGCTGCGCCGAACCACACGGTGTCGCAACCGCGGGCACGCAGGATGTTCTTGGCGCGCCGCAACACCGCCGGGGTCGGCACCATGAGGGACGTCGGGTGCCGGACCACCTCGAACGGCGCCTTGGCGTCGAACTCCTGGTGCGAGCCGGACTCCCGCTCCCACGACGGGGCGTAGACCACCAGGTCGTCGGCGGGCAGCCGGGTGGCGAGCGCGTGCAGATAGGACTGGATGCCGCCGGGCCGGGGCGGGAAGTCGTTGGTCACCAGCAGAGTGCGGCGCATGCGTGGAGACTATCCCGCTCCGGTATGACGGCCCGCCCGCGTCATGCGACGCGGCGTGCCCCGCTGTACTGGTCCTGCAGCGGCGAGACCTTCACGACGTCACCCGAGGTCGGGGCGTGCACCATCATCCCGTTGCCGACGTAGATCCCGACGTGTGAGACCGGCGAGTAGAAGAACACCAGGTCGCCCGGCTGCAGCTGGCTGCGCGAGACCGGCGTGCCGAAGGTCGACTGCGAACCGCTCGTCCGGGGAATGCTGATGCCTGCCTGGGCGTAGGCCCACGACGTCAGGCCCGAGCAGTCGAACGAGCTGGGTCCGGTGGCACCCCAGACATAGGGGCTGCCCCGCTTGCCCAGCGCCGCGTTGACGGCCTGTTGCGCCGCCGCCCCGGGTGCCGTCACCGGACCGATGTCGGCACCGGTGTCCTGCTGTGCTGCCTGGTCCGCGGCGGTGAGCTGGTCGGCCTGGTCCTTGACGTCCGCGACCTGCTGGTCGAGCCGCTCCTTGCGGGTCTCCAGATCGGCGGTGAGGCGGGCGGCGGCGTCCTTGGCGTCCTGGGCCTTGCGCTGGGCGCCTGCGGCCTGCTTCTCGGCCGTAGTAGCCGCGTCGACGGCGCCCTGCAGCCTGGACAGCGCCCTGTTCCTGTCGTCGGCGAGCACCGCGAGCGCGGAGGAACGGTCCAGGAAGTCCTGGGCCGAGTCGCCGGTCAGCAGCGCCGACAGCCTGTTCAGCTGGGCGCCGCTGGTGAAGGACGCACCGGCGAACCGGTCGACGTCGACGCGGTAGCGGTCCTCGTCACCGGCGGCCCGAAGCTGGGCCCGCTTGGCGCCCGTCAGCTCGTCGTTGGCGCGCCTGAGCTCGCCTTCCTTGGCCTTGAGGTCCTCCTGGGCCGAGAGGTACTCCTCATTGAGCTTCTCAGCCTGCGCAGCGAGCTCACGGTACTTCTCGAGCGCCTCGGAGGCGGTGCTCGGGGGTTGCTGAAGGGCGGGGGTGGGAGCTGCTGTGGCGGGGGCCTGGGTGAAGGTGACGACGGCGATCACAGCGGAGGCCGCCAGCGCGCTCGAGACCACGCGCCTCACGGGATGCGACTGCACGTCGCCTGTGTCTCCTTTGCTTTCAGCCGCCTGCTGGAACTGACGCGCCTGAGGTCGGGGGCCCTCGTCGCGTTCCAACGACACAGGCAGGACGTACCGCAGGTACATCACAGTCCTGGTGTCGCGCACTTGTCCGGCACAGCTCCCCGACAAAGCTGCCACGGCGGCGACCCCGCGTCGCCGACCCGGTGGAACGGCTACCTGGCGCGAGATCTCGGCTAGGTTACGAAAGCTCGCGGCCCACGTCCACTAACGGCGTAAGGAAAATCGTTCACCGTCCGCAGTTCCCCCTTCGGACCAGCGCTTAGTTGATCGTTGTGACAGAGGTAACAACGCGGGACTGTACTGGTCAGGACCGTTCACCTGATCGGATGGACCGTTCGTCGCACGGTGTCTGCCTGAGTAGTCATCCGACACGCCGATGATGGCGCGGCACGCCGGGCACGAGCCGAAGCCGGGGCACCATTCCGGCCTCCGCGAGCGCGTCCACGGCACGCTGCTCGGCACCGTCCCACTCCACAGCGGACGGCGCGCCGAGCAGCACGCTCACCACGCAGTCGGAGCAGGCGTCCCCGCGAACCTGGCACCGGCCACAGTCGATGACCAGCGTGTCTTCGTCGATGTAGTCCATGTCCGGCACGGTAGGGACCACCACCGACATTTTCGGAACCCGCTACCGCGTGCCCACGAACTCCCAGTGCCACGGCTCCTCCCGGCCGTGCCCAGTCCGGGTTGACGCAGCCGAACGCGCGAGCGCGGGCCGTGAGCCAGCCGTGGTTGCTCGTGCCCGGTACCGCGGCCAGCGCGGGCTGCGAGCGGGCACGGCCTTGAGCCGTGAACTCGCCAGGACCACTGCCCTCATCCACGACACCCAGTGATCATCAGGTGCCGGGTGGTAACAATGGTTGCCGCGGTGTCACGGCGAGGAGACAAGGTCCTCGCTACACGCGGCCCAGCCTGGTGAGAAAGACGGCGGACGCCACCGCGTGCGCTCCGCCCGTACGCACGGACGTCGCAACAGCCTGGTCCGACGTCGCGACGAGCAGCGGGCGGCCCCGCGGCTCCGCGGCGACCAGAGAGCGGATGACGTCGTCGGCGAGCACGCCGGGATCGGAGAACAGCACACGCACCCCACGTGGCGACGTGGCTGGGATCGAGGTCACGCCCGCGCCGTCGAAGACCACGGTGATCTCGGCTCCGGTGCGTGCGGCGAGCGCGGAGAGCTGGCTGCTGAGCCGGTTGCGCTGCTCGGCCAGCGTCAGGTCGGGGTAGCCGGTCTTGGTGACGTTGTAGCCGTCGACGATCAGGTGAGTGTTCGGCAGCGTCAGCAGCCGGTCGAGCGCCGCCGCATCCGGCACCCGCCCGCCACCGCGGGGTCCCCCGCTCGCTCCACGCACGGTGTCGGCCGGCCTGCGCCGGGTCTCACCCACGGAGAGCTCGCGGCGCAGCCCGTCCACGGCTCCGCCGAGTGTGTCGAGCAGCAGTGCGAGCCGGACCTCGTCGGCGTCGCGTGCCTCGCGCGCCGACTGTCGTGCGACCTCGGCGTCTGCGGCGGCACGCTCAGCCCTGGCCCGTTCCGCGGCGACCCGCCCACGCTCGCGTTCCAGCTGCGCGGTCAACGCCTCGACCTCGTCGGCGCCCGCGCCACTTGCCCGCTCGGCCTCGGCCTTCGCCTGCGCTGCCGAGTCCTTGGCCTGCCGCAGCACCATGCCCTGCTCACGGAGCCGGCCACGCAGCTTGTCCAGCTCCGCGTCGCGCTCCCCCCGCGCCTGCTCCGCCGCCGTACGGGCCTGCTCCAGCTCCGCGCGGACACGGTCCAGCTCGGCCTCCAGCCTGCGGGCCCTGGCCAGCGCGGCGTCCCGTTCCGCGCGCAGCGCCGTCTCCTCGGCGTTCTTGGCAACCAGCCGGATCCGGGAGGATGCACTGGATTCGCCGAGCAGCACCGCGGCCGCGGCCGCGGCGACGGAGTCCTCGGCGTTCGGGTCGAGTGCGTCATGCCGGTGCTCACGCAACCACTCCAGCACGGCGGTCCGGAACCGAGCGGAATCCCGCAGGCCGGTCAGCAGGGCGTTACCGCCCACCTTGGCGCGTTTGGCAGGCGCGAACCGCGCCACTGGGCGCAGCTGGCGCGGCACATCGTCGGCTGGGAGCCTGCCGAGCGCGGCGGCGGCAAGCTCGGCGATCCGCTCCCGCACCGCCTCCGGAAGCCCGAGCCAGTCGAGCTGCTCGGTGTCCGAAATGTCGTCCGGCACACCGGCAGGCGGCCCGGGAACATCCTCCTCGGGCCGATCGGGGTGCGCAGTGGACGGCAGCATTCGTCAAGCTTACGGCGCGTCCGCGCCAACGGCCGAGGAGTGACCGCATGATTACGTTCGTGGCGACACCACAACGCGGCTCGCGACCGGGAGGTGATCCGATGCGGCCGGTTCGATGTGCAGCACGCGCGTCCAGACCGGGCGCACCCGGTCACCGGTGTAGACGTAGTCGATCCGCCGGTCCGGCGTCTCGGCGGGGTACGTGGCCGAACCGCCGATCCCGGCCGCGGTCCACGCGTCGGTGAACGCGGCGTCGAGGGTCTCGATCTCTGGGGCGCCCGGCAGCGCGTTGAGGTCGCCGACGAGCACGGCGGGCGTGGTGTCACCGATGAGCTCGACGATCTGCCGGGTCTGCTCGGCACGGTCGGTCTGCGAACTCGCAGCCAGGTGGGTGTTGTACACGTGGACGGGCACGCCGCGCACGTCGAGCTCGGCATGCAGCAGCCCGCGCTGCTCCTGGTTCGGTGAGCGGAAGAGGTGGGTGTTGGCCCAGTCAGTGATCGGGAACCGGGACAGGATCGCGGTGCCGTACTGGATCCGCGGCCGGTCAGCCGCGGGCGGATCGCGGTCGATGTTGGCGCCGAAGACCACGTGGTAGCCCAGCAGCGCGGCGAGCTCACCGGCCTGGTCGGCCCAGTCGCTGCGCGCCGAGTAGTGCCGGTCGACCTCCTGCAGCCCGACGACGTCGGCCCCGCTGTCCCGGATCACCCGCGCGATCCGCTGGAGGTCGAGCACGTCGTCGCTGCCCTGCGCGTGATGGATGTTGAACGACAGGACTGTGAGCACCCGCGCCCCTGGCGCGCTCGCTCCGGCCGGCCCGGTCGTCGCCGCGAGCATTCCGCACACCACCAGCACAATCGTCAGCAACCGCCGCATCGGTAGTCCTCCGTCCGCCCGGTTCATCGCAGTGATCATCGCGGGCGAAAACGCCGCGCGGGTGATGCTGCGGTGAACCGGTGGCGAAGGATTGTCGGTGGGCCTGCCTAGGGTGCCGATCATGCAGCTCACGTTCGACGAGCTGGGCACACCGCTGCGCGACACCACCTTCGTGATCGTCGATCTGGAGACCACGGGTTCGGCGCCGGGGCCCGCTGGGATCACCGAGATCGGTGCGGTCAAGGTGCGCGGCGGCGAGGTGCTCGGCGAGTTCGCCACGCTCGTCGACCCGCGCGCGCCGATCCCGCCGCAGATCGTCGCGCTCACCGGCATCACCACCGCCATGGTCCAGGCCGCGCCGCGGATCGAGCGCGTGCTGCCCGCGTTTCTCGAGTTCGCCGCGGGCAGCGTGCTGGTGGCGCACAACGCCGGTTTCGACGTCGGCTTCCTGCGCACCGCCTGCCAGGCACACGGCTACGCATGGCCGCGCACCTCGGTGCTCTGCACGCTGAAACTGGCGCGCCGCGTGCTGGCACCACAGGACACCCGCAGCTTCCGGCTGTCGGCGCTGGCGACGCTGTTCGGCGCCAGGACGAAGCCGACGCACCGGGCGCTGGCGGACGCACGGGCCACTGTGGACGTACTGCACGGGCTGCTCGAGCGCGTCGGCTCGGTGGGTGTGCAGTCGCTCGAGGAGCTGCTGGACTACCTGCCGGATGTCACGCCTGCGCAGCGGCGCAAGCGCGGGCTGGCGGCGCACCTGTCGGAACGGCCCGGCGTCTACCTCTTCCGCGGGCCGAGTGAGGAGGTGCTCTACGTCGGTACCGCGAGCAACCTGCGCCGCCGCGTGCGGCAGTACTTCACCGGGTCCGACAGCCGCGGCCGGATCCGCGAGATGGTGGGGCTGGCCGAGCGGGTCGACGCCATCGAGTGCGCGCACGCGCTGGAGGCGCAGGTGCGGGAGTTGCGACTGCTCGCCGCCCACCGGCCCGCCTACAACCGGCGGTCGAAGAACCCGCGGAAGGCATGGTGGGTGGCGCTGACGGACGAGGCGTTCCCACGGCTGTCGGTCGTCAGGCAGGAACGCGACGGCGCACTCGGCCCGTTCGGCTCGCAGGCGCGTGCGAAGGTGGCGGCCGACACCCTGGCCGGCGCGGCGGGCCTGCGGACGTGCACGCAACGGATCCCGGCGGCCGGCGCGGACGACAGGCCCTGTGTCCTCGCCGAACTGGACCGTTGCGGTGCGCCGTGTGCGGGCAGGCAGAGCGTCGACGAGTACGCGCCCGCGGTCCGGTTGGTGGCGGACCTGGTGGTGGGCACGGACAACGCCGCCCTGCATGCCGCGCGCCAGCACGTCGACGCGCTCGCCGAGGCCGAGCACTTCGAGCAGGCGGCACGGAGGCGGGATGAGCTGGTCTCGCTGCTGCGCGGGGTGGACCGGGCACATCGGCTGGCCGCGCTCGCCGCGATCCAGGAACTGATCGCGGCGGCGCCGGACGGCGCTGGCGGCTGGGAGTTCGCGGTCGTCCGGTACGGCAGGCTGGCGTCGGCGGGGGTGGCGCGGCGCGGTGTGCCGCCGATGCCGGTCGTCGAGGCGCTCGTGGCGTCGGCGGAGACCGTCCTACCCGGACCGGGCCCGCTGCGCGGTGCCCCCGCCGAGGAGACCGGTGTGCTGCTGCGCTGGCTGACCCGCCCCGGCGTGCGCCTCGTCCGTACCGCGACGCCGTGGGCGGAACCTATGCACGGAGCGGGCGCCTGGCGCCCCTGGCTGGACCGCGCCGCAACGGCAATAACCCTGGAAAACGTGGGCTGACACCTACCCCAGGCACGCGAGTCCCCCGCCCCAGCGCGCGAGTCCCCCGCCCAAGCACGCGAGTTGCCCGCTCGGGCGCGAGTCCCCCCGTCCGGTTCGCGAGTTGCCCGCACCTGCACGCGAGTCCCCCGCTCCGGTTCGCGAGTCCCCCGCCTAAGCACGCGAGTTGCTCACTCCCGCTGCGGCGAGCCGACAAGTCTGACGGCAAACCGAAAGCCCGCGAACAGGCAACCTCGTACACCCCGCCGGGCAATCCATGGCAGCTAAGCGGGCCACTCACGAACCGGAACGGGCCACCCGCGCATCCCAACAGGCAACTCGCCCACCTGGACGGGAGACTCGCCGACCCGAGCGCGCAACTCGCCGACCCGAGCGCGCGCCTCGCCGACCTGGACGGGCGACTCGGCGGCCTGGGCGGGGGACTCGCGGGCCGGAGCGGGGGACTCGCGCGATGTGCGCGTTACCATCACGGCGCACGTGCAACTCTCTCCAGGAGGCCACCGTTGATCACCGCGATCGTCCTCATCCATGCCGCCGCGGACAGCATTCCGGAGACCGCGCAGGCGATCGCGGACATCGAAGGCGTAGCGGAGGTCTACTCGTGCGCCGGTGATGTCGACCTGATCGCAATCGTGCGAGTGAAGGCGCACCAGGATCTCGCCGACCTGATCCCCACCCGGATCAGCAAGGTGCCCGGCGTACTCGACACCGACACCCACATCGCGTTCCGGTCCTACTCCCGTGCCGACACCGAGTCGGCCTTCGAGATCGGCATCGACGACAACTGACCCACCCGTCGGCGCCAGGGCCAGAAAACACCCAAGGCCACCTTGGTTGCGCTGAACGCAACCAAGGTGGCCTTGGGGGACGAATCGCCGGCTAGTGTTCGCGGGAGCCGGCAGGCGTGCCCGCGGCTTCCTCGCCCTCGGACGCTTCCCGCTCACCGTTGCCCAGCCGCGCGACCTCGCGGGCGCGCGCCGACTCGAGCGCAGCGGTCTCGTCCGCCGGGTCCGGCCCCAGCCAGCCACCCGGCACCGGGTGACCGGCCGACCCGAGCTTGTTCATCTTCTTCGGCACCGGAGCGCCCTGGTACTCCAGGGGCAACGGGTGGCCGTGGTCGTCCACCGGGCCGAGCGGCTGGTGGATCTCGATGAACTCACCGTGCGGGAGCCGCTTGATGATGCCGGTCTCCACACCGTGTTCGAGCACCTCACGGTCGGACCGTTGCAGGCCGAGACAGATCCGGTAGGTGATGAAGTAGGCCAGTGGCGGTGCGAGAAGCACACCAATCCGGCCCGCCCAGGTCGTCGCGTTCAACGAGATGTCGAACGTGTAGGCGATGATGTCGTTGAAGCCGGACATCTCGATCACCATGAAAAAGGTGATCGCCATGACGCCGAGGCTGGTACGTACCGGTGCGTCCCGCGGACGCTGCAGCAGGTTGTGATGCCCGGTGTCCTTGGACAGCTTCCGCTCGATGAACGGGTAGGCGATCAGCACCGTGAACAGGATGCCCATCCCGATCGCGCCGGCGAAGAACACCGGCGGAACGGTGTAGTTCCCGATATAGAGCTCCCAGGCGGGCCAGATCCGGAGTATGCCGTCCGCCCACGCCAGATACCAGTCTGGCTGTGAACCCGCGGACACCTGTGAGGGGTTGTACGGCCCGAGGTTCCACACCGCGTTGATCTGGAACAAGCCCGACATCAGCGCGACCGCACCGGTCACGACCGCGAAGAACGCACCGGCCTTGATGGCGAACATCGGCATGATCCGGACGCCGACGACGTTGGTCTCCTTGCGCCGCACACCCGGGAACTGGGTGTGCTTCTGGTACCAGACCAGCGCAAGGTGCACCGCCACCAACGCGAGCATGATGCCCGGAATAAGGAGGATGTGCAGCGCGTACATGCGCGGCACGATCACCATGCCGGGGAACTCCCCACCGAACAGTGCCCAGTGCAGCCAGGTACCGGCGACCGGGACCGACAGCACGATGCCCGACAAAGTCGCCCGGATACCCGTACCGGAGAGCAGGTCGTCCGGCAGCGAGTAGCCGAAGAAGCCCTCGAACATGCCCAGGATGAGCAGCAGCGCACCGATGATCCAGTTGGCCTCGCGCGGCCTGCGGAACGCTCCGGTGAAGAACACCCGGAACATGTGCACCATCATCGCCGCGACGAAGATCAGCGCCGCCCAGTGGTGCACCTGCCGCACGAACAGGCCGCCGCGCACCTCGAACGAGATCTCGAGCGTGCTCTCGAACGCCCGCGACATCTCGACGCCCTGCAGGTTCGTGAACGGCCCGTTGTAGACGACCTCCTCCATGGAGGGGTCGAAGAACAACGTGAGGTACACGCCCGAGATGATCAGGATGATGAAGCTGTAGAGCGCGATCTCCCCGAGCAGGAACGACCAGTGCGTCGGGAAGACCTTGTTCATCTGGTGCCGCAGGCCCTTGGCCAGCAGGTAACGCTGGTCCGCGTTGTTACCGGCCTCGGCGGCATGCCGCTGGAGTGCGGTAGAGCCCTTGGTCGGCGTCGTGAGTGAACTCATGACTTGCGCTCCCAGTAACCCGGTCCGATCGGCTCGATGAAGTCGTGCCGCGCGATGAGGTACCCGTCGCTGTGCACCGTGATGGGCAGCTGCGGCAGCGCGCGGGTAGCCGGCCCGAAGACGGGCTTGGCGTACTGCAACACGTTGAACTGCGACTGGTGGCACGGGCAGAGAATCCGGTTGGTCTGCTGCTCGTACAGCGACGTCGGGCAACCCACGTGCGTGCAGATCTTGCTGTAGGCGTAGTAGTCGCCGTAGTTGAAGTCCTCCTGGCCCTTGCGCTTGATGACGCGCGCGGCGTCGTCGGGCCGCAGGCGGAGCAGCATGACCGGGCTGTCGGACCGCTTGAGCGCACGGGCCAGCGTGTCGTGGCTCGCCCGGTCGGACTCCCGGAACGGCCAGACGGTCTCCATGCTGCCCGCGTCCAGCTCCTCGGGGCGGACCAACGAGACCTCGCCCGGGTCACCCGTGTTCCGGCGCAGGTAGACGACCTCACCGGGGACCCTCGGCTGCCACGCGGTGTGCGCGAGCGAGTCCTCGCCGTTCGCGTCCTTCCAGGGGTTCTGGATGAAGGACGCCACCGGCAGCGCCACCGCGCCGAGGCCGAGCACGCCGGCACCGAGGCCGGCGCTGCGCTTGATCATCGACCGGCGGCCGATCGTGCTGCGCTCGCCTGCGTCGGCGAGGTGCGCGACGATCGTCTTGCGGTCGATCTCGGCGGAGCCCCCGCCCATGTTGTCGGTGCGCTGCTGCACCGCGACCTCGGCGGGGATGAACTTCTTGCTGTACAGCAGCACGCCGATGGAGAGCGCGAGCACCGAGACACCGAGCGTGACGCCGAGGACCGGCGTGTACAGGCTGTACCAGAAGTGCCCGTTCTCGTTGTTGGCCGGCTCGTACTGCCACGGCCACCAGATGAGTGCGACCACGAACGCCAGGCCGGTGAGCGCCGAGATCAGGAACCACAGCGAGACAAGGCGCTCGGCGCGCTTCTCGGCCTTGGTGCCCTTGACCGGCCACGGGTCCGGATAGCTGACGAGCTCGACGCCGTCCAGCTTGCCGCCAAGGCGCAGGAGCTGCTCGCGGTCCATCGCCGCGAGCTCCTCGTCCGTCGGCCGCGGTTCCAGCTCTTTACCGCTGCTCATGACCCTATGCCCTCGATCCGATCCACAGGGTCGCGCCGATCAGCGCGCCGATACCCACGACCCACGCGATGACACCTTCGGAAGCCGGCCCGAACCCGCCCAGCGGGTTACCACCCGGGGAGTTGCCACCGGTCGACACCGACTTGATGTAGGCGATGATGTCCTCCTTCTCCTCCGGCGAGAGTTGCCGGTCGGAGAACTTGGGCATGTTCTGCGGCCCGGTGAGCATGGCCGTGTAGATCTCGTCCTCGTTCGCCGGCCCCAGATGTGGTGCGTACTTACCGGCGGACAGGGCGCCGCCCTGGCCTGTGAAGTTGTGGCAGGAAGCGCAGTTGAGCCGGAACAGCTCGCCACCACGCGCCGGGTTGGAACCCTGCAGCGCCGCGCCCGTCGCGGCCGGGCGCTCAGGACCGCCGCCGTGTGCCTGGACGTACGCGCCGAGCGCGTCGATCTCCTCGGGAGTCAGCTTGGCCGGCTTGCGCGCGGCCTGCGCCTCCTGGCGGACCATCGGCATGCGGCCGGTGGAGGTCTGGAAGTACACGGCAGCGTCGCCGACGCCGATGAGGCTCGGACCGCGCCCCTCGACGCCCTCCAGGTTGGCGCCGTGGCAAGAGATGCACGTGTTGTTGTAGATCTGCTCACCCTTGCGCAGCAGAGCCGGATCGGCCTGCGCCTGCGCGGTCTGCGGCTCGGGGGCGAAAACGGCGTAGAGCGCGCCTGCGCCGAGCAGCGCGAAACCGAGCGCGAGCGCGCCCGCGAGCCGCCTGCGGAACTTCGTGCGGCGGCCCGCGCGCCGCTTCGACGCGGTGGCGGGGTTCTTGCTGGTGGTCATCTTCTGCGGCAACCCTTGCTGTCAGTTCGGCCGAATGCTGTCGAGATCAGGGGACGATGTAGATCACCGCGAACAGGCCGATCCACACGATGTCGACGAAGTGCCAGTAGTACGAGACGACGATCGCTGACGTCGCCTGTGCCGGAGTGAACTTGCTCAGCCGGGTTCGGATGAGCAGGAAGACGAATGCGACCAGACCGCCGATGACGTGCAGACCGTGGAAGCCGGTGGTCAGGTAGAAGACCGTGCCGTAGGCGCCGGACGGGATGGTGACGCCCTCGCTGATCAGCGTGACGTACTCACCCGCCTGCCCTGCCACGAAGATCGCGCCGAGGATGAGCGTGACCAGGTACCAGCGGCGCAGCCCGAACACGTCGCCACGTTCGGCGGCGAACACGCCGAACTGGCAGGTGAACGACGACGCCACCAGGATGATGGTGAACGGCAGCGCGTACGGGATGTTCAGGTGGATCGGCTCACCCGTCACCGGGTTCGGCGGTGGCCAGTGACCCGAGGCGTTCTGAGCCTTGACCGTGAAGAACATCGCGAACAGCCCAGCGAAGAACATGAGCTCGCTGGACAGCCAGACAATCGTGCCGACACTGACCATGTTCGGCCGGTTCAGCGAGTGCACCCGCTGGCTGATGGTGGGAGCTGCCGTTGTCACGCGTCGCATTATGTCTCCCTGCGCCTCGGCCGCGCAGCTTGGGGTCCTACAGAGAGTCGTGGAACACGGAAGTCGTGCGTTACCCGCTGGGTACCGGGCCGGTTCGCCCGATAGCATCTGACCAATCCACCACCAACGGCGCGGAGGACGTGACCATGACCGAGCAGGCGATGAGGATCCTGGTTTTCAGCCACCGGCCCGAGGTACGGGAGGCGATCATCAACGCCATCGGCAGGCGACCCGCCACCGATCTCGGCAAGGTCCGGTACGTGGAGGCGTCCGGCGTCGCCGACGTACTGGTGGAGATGGACTCCGGTGAGATCGATCTCGCCATCCTCGACGGGGAGGCCCAGCCCACCGGCGGGATCGGCCTCACTCGCCAGCTCAAGCACGAGATCGAGGACTGCCCGCCGATCGTGGTCGCCGTCCGGCGCAAGGACGACCGGTGGCTGGCGACCTGGTCGCAGGCCGATGGGGTGCTGGTGCACCCGCTCGACCCGCTGACCGCCGCCGAGACCGTCGCCGATGTGCTGCGAACCCGGCGGGTGCCGCTCGTACGCGGCTGAGCCGCGGGCGGGGCGAGCGCGGCGGAATGATCGGAAGTGAGCGCGCTCAGCCTCTCGCACGAGGCGACGGCCGGGCGCTTGACCAGCGGAGATGAACATGGGTGAGCAGGCAGAGCCCCGGCAGCACGACTCCATGGCACACACGTGGCCTGCCGTTGTCGGGAAGCTGATCGAGCGCGTCGACCTGTCCGAGGCCGAAACCGAATGGGCCATGGACCAGGTGATGTCGGGTGCCGCCACGCCGGCGCAGATCGCCGGGTTCGCCGTCGGGCTGCGCGCCAAGGGTGAGACGGCCGCCGAGATCGCGGGGATGGCGCGCGCGATGCTCGGCTACGCACGCCGGGTGGAGATCGCGACACCGTCCGTCGACATCGTCGGCACCGGCGGCGACCGCTCGGGCTCGGTGAACATCTCCACCATGACCTCGCTGGTCGTGGCGGCGGCGGGCGCCCCGGTGGTCAAGCACGGCAACCGCGCGGCCTCGTCGAAGTCGGGCGCCGCCGACGTGCTGGAAGTGCTCGGTGTGACGATCGAGCTGTCTCCCGAGCAGGTCCAGCGGTGTGTCGCCGAGGTCGGTATCGGGTTCTGCTTCGCCCCGGCATTCCACCCCGCCTACCGGCACACCGGGCCCCCGCGGCGTGAGCTGGGCGTGCCGACCACGTTCAACCTGCTGGGACCGTTGACCAACCCGGCACAACCCGCGGCGGCGTTGATCGGTTGCGCCTACGCCGACAAGACACGGGTGCTGGCGGAGGTCTTCGCCGGCCGCGGGCACAGCGTGCTGGTGGTGCGGGGTGATGACGGTCTCGACGAGATCACCACCACGACCACGAGTTCGGCGTGGTTGGTCTCCGGTGGCGAGGTGCACGAGGAGCGGATCGACCCTGCGGCGCTCGGGATCCCGCGCTCGACAACGGCTGATCTGCGGGGCGGTGACGCGGCCACGAATGCCGAGGTGGTTCGCGAACTGGTGGCCGGCAAGGCCGGTCCGGTGCGCGACGCGGTGCTCATCAACGCGGCCGGCGCGCTCGCCGCGTTCACGGGGTTCTCCGGCGACCTCACTGCCGACCTGCATGCGGGGCTGAACCGCGCCGCCGAGGCCATCGACTCCGGCGCCGCGGCCAGCACGCTCGCCCGCTGGATCGACTGGTCACCCGCCGTGTGAGTCAGGAACCGGCGAAGGCTTTGCGGTAGGCGCTGGGCGAGGTGCCCCGCAACCGGCTGAACTGATGGCGCAAGGCCGCGGCCGAGGCGTACCCACACGCGACCGCAATCTCCTCAACCGAAAGCCCACCCGCCTCCAGCAACCCTTGTGCGCGATCCAGCCTGCGCTCGGTGAGCCAGCGGTGCGGGGTCGTGCCGGTCGCGGCTGCGAACCGGCGCAGGAACGAACGCTGCCCGAGCCCGCTGCGCTTGGCCAGCTCGGCCACCGTGACCGGCTGGTCGAGACGGCGCTCGATCCATTCCAGCACCTCGGCGACCACGGCATCGTCGGATGCCCGCGACTCGGGCACGGGCGCCGCGACGAACTGGGCTTGCCCACCGTGCCGATGTGGCGCGGCGACCATCCGGCGGGCGAGTGCCGTCGCCGCGTCCACCCCGCGCACTCGTCGCACGAGGTGCAGGCACAGGTCCACGGCGGCCACCGTGCCCGCACTGGTGAAGACGCCGTCGTCCTCGGCGTAGAGCGCCGTTGTATCGACGCGAGCGGCGGGGAAACGGGCGCTGAACTCACGCTGGTAGACCCAGTGCACGGCAGAGGCCCGCCCGTCGAGCAGTCCGGCGTAGCCCAGCGAGAACACGCCCGCGCAGAAGCCCGCGACCCACGCGCCACGGTCGTGCGCGGCCCGCAACACGTCCAGCACCGGTTCCGGCGGCGGGGCGGTGCGCGGTGCGCACGTCGGCACCACGACCAGGTCCGCCGTCGCCGCCCAGTCCAGCTGGGACAGCCCCGTCACCTCGAAGCCGGACCAGCTGCGGGCCGGTTTCCCATCGGGCGAGCAGACCGCGAAATCCCACCCGGGTATCCCGTCGGCGGCACGGTCGGTGCCGAACACCTCGCAGGCGACCCCGAGCTCGAACGGCGAGACCTCGTCGGCGACAACCACCGCGACCCTGTCGAGAAGCATCCGCGAAGTGTGTCACAAGCTTTGCGGCCGTTGTCATATCTGCCACTCGTCGCAACGTCAGGCCCACTCGATGCTGGAGCCCATGGCAACCAGCACCGCCAGCACACCGGCCCCCACGACCACGCGTGGCTCCCGAGACCCTCTGCCGCGCTGGACCGCGGCGATGGCGCTGTCCGGCACGATCGGCGCCGTTGTACTGGAGAGCGGCGCACAGGCACCCGCCGTCGCGTTCGCACGCTGCCTCGTCGGCGGGCTGATCCTCGCCGTGTGGTGCGCGGCGCGCGGCTGGCTCCGGCCCCGCGCCTGGACGCTGACCAAGCGAGATCTCGGCCTCGCCGCACTCGGCGGCGTGTTGCTGGTCGGCAACTGGGTACTGCTGTTCGCGTCCTATGCGCTGTCGTCGATCTCGGTCAGCACAGTCGTCTACCACACCCAGCCGTTGCTGCTGGTCGCATTGGCGGCGCTGGTGCTCGGCGAGCGGTTCACGCGCGGGCACCTCGCCCGGGCCGCTGTCGCATTCGGCGGCGTGACGCTGATCTCGCTCGGCGGCCAGGGCGTGGACGGTCAGCCGGTCAACGTCACCGGGATCGCGCTGGCTCTCGGCGCCGCGGTGCTCTATGCCGGGGCGTCACTCGTCGCGAAGCAGCTCAGCCACGTGCGGCCGCACCTGCTCGCTGCGATCCAGTTGGGCATCGGCACGGTGCTGCTGGCTCCCGCGCTGGCCATCACTCCCCTGCCCGCCGACCCTGGTGGGCTGGCGTGGCTGGTGCTGCTGGGCACTGTCCACACCGCACTGCTGTACGTGCTGATGTACAGCAGTATCGGCAAGTTGCCGACGGCCTCGGTCGCTCTGCTCTCCTACGTCTACCCCGTGGTCGCGGTCATCGTGGATGTGCTCGCCTATGGCCACCGCATCGGGGCCGCCGAGGGACTCGGTATGTGCGCGGTCCTGCTCGCCGCAATGGCGCCCGCGGTGAAACGGCGTTGAACTGCGCGATCGGAAGCCGGCGCGGATCTGAACAGAACCATTGTGGGAACCCAGAAAACACACAGGTTCTGCACAGCGCAGACCCAGGCCCACAGGCCTTGCCGGGAGTAGCGTCGTTGGTGTCGGAAGAAAATCCGAAACGAGCTGAGCAAAGGAGGCGGGAAATGACCTTCGATGGTAGGGGCCACCGTCGCCGCAGGCGTCGCCGTAGGCGTCGCAGCAGGCGGCGTAGGCACTGGTAATTGGTTGGTTGTTTACCCCTCGGGCCCAGCATCGGTGAGGTGCTGGGCCACTGATGTGTTCAGTGGTGGCTCGGCCCCGTGTGGTACTCGAAGACGAGACCGCCGATAGCGATGAGCAGCGCGACGATCGCCAGGATCAACAGCCACACCTGGAAGAACGCGAGTGCAACGCCACCGATGGCTGCGCATGCCGCGAGCGCCACCGGCCAGTAGCTGCCAGGGCTGAAGAAGCCGAGCTCACCGGCACCATCACTGATCTCGGCCTCCTCCCTGTCCTCGGGGCGCGGCTCGATACGCCTGGCCACGAACCGGAAGTAGCTGCCAACGAGCAAGGCCAGCGCGCCAGTGAGGATCAGTGCGACCGTGCCGATCGGCTCGACACCGTCGGGCGTCATGGTGCCGGTCATCACCGCGTAGACGATCGCTACGAGGAAAGCGAAGACCGTGACGATGTCGAAAACCCGGGCTTCGACCTTCATTGCCAGTCCTTACTCGTTCGCTGGAAGTTCTTCGCTGGGTGCGCCGCCGCGTCAGCCGGTCGCGGTCCGCAGCGTGCGGTCAGTGGCGAACGGCTGCGTGGTCGTCGCGGTCGGGCTGCACACCTCGCCACAGCCCTCACCCTGCATGATGCTGAGTGCTTCCGCAGTGGTGTGCGGCAGACCGGTTTGGGGGTTCACCTGGGTGCGCAGCTGCATGTAGCGGTCGAACTTGTCCGGCGACAGCGCGCGCACCTCGAAGTTCATCATCGCGTGGTAGGTGCCGCAGAGTTCGGCGCAGCGGCCGACGAAGGCACCCTCACGGTCGATGGTGTTCTGGAACTGGTTGTCCTGGTTGTTCTTCTCCGGGAAGGGCAGGACGTCCCGCTTGAAGTGGAACTCCGGCACCCAGAACGAGTGGATGACGTCGGTCGACCGCAGGTTGTACTGGATCTTCCGGTCGGTGGGAAGCACCAGCAGCGGGATCTCGGTCGAGCTGCCGACCGTGGCGACCGGCCGGCCGTCCGGGGTCTTGGCCTCGTCCGGGTAGGAGAACTCCCAGTTCCACTGGAACGCCGTCACGTCGACGCTCACATCGGGATCGGGTTCCTTGGCCAGCACCGAGTTCTCGGTGGTCGCGGTGAAGAAGAACAGCACGCAGACCATGACGACCGGAAGGACGACGCAGAACAGCTCCAGCGGCACGTTGTACTGGAACTGGCGTGGCAGCGCCTCGACGGCGCCCTTCTTCTTCCGGTGGAAGACGATCGTCCAGAAGATCAGGCCCCACACGATGACACCGACCGCGAGAGCCGCGATGACGGACCACGTCCAGAGGGTGCGCATGCGGTCGGCCTCGGGCGTCACGCCTTCAGGCCAGCCGAACCGCAGTACCTCTTCGCCGGAACATCCGGTCGCCAGAATGGCGACAAGTCCGGCAAGCAGGGCAACCTTGGCGACCTTGCCCCGTCGTTTGCCCCGGGTGCGCTCTGGAACGCCCACTCCGCGATGCCTCCTCGCCCGATCCATCTGACGCTGATGGACTTTAGCCGAGATAGCCGGGCTCGCTGCCCAAGGGGTGTCCGCCACCCGCTCGGCCCCCTCTCCCGGCATACTGCTCACTTCGGAACACTGTCTTCAGAAACAGTGACTTCAGAACACCGGCGACGAGCAATGAGGTGTGTGAGAACGCGTGTGCGGCCTGCTTGGACTGGTTTGTCCCAGTGAGAACGACACGGCGAGCGCGAGAACCGCGGTCGGCCAGGCACTGCGCTGTCAGCGGCATCGCGGTCCCGACGAGACCGACACCTGGGCCGACGCCGAGGTCGTCTACGGCTTCAACCGGCTCGCGATCATCGACGTCGAGCATTCCCACCAACCGCTGACCTGGGGCCCGCCGGAGAATCCGACGCGATACACCATCAACTTCAACGGCGAGATCTACAACTACCTCGAGCTGCGTGCGCAGCTGGCCGACGAGTACGGTGCGACGTTTGCCACAGAGGGTGACACCGAGGCGATCGTCGCGGCCTACCACCACCTCGGCCCGGCCGCCGTCGGGCGGCTGCGTGGCATGTTCGCCTTCCTGATCTGGGATTCCGAACGCAAGGTCGTGTTCGGCGCGCGGGACCCCTTCGGCATCAAGCCGCTGTACTACTCCGCCGGTCCCGGCGGCATCGCCTTCGCCAGCGAGAAGAAGAGCCTGCTGGAGCTGGCCGACGTTCTCGGCGTGGCCAAGGAACTGGACCGCACGGCACTACAGCACTACCTGGTGCTGCAATACGTTCCGGAACCCGAATCGCTGCACACCGGCATCCGCAGGATCGAGTCGGGCACGTCCTTCACGGTGACGCCGGGCGGCGAGCTGCGCACGGAGCGGTACTTCTCCCCCGAGTTCAGCGCCAAGCCGGTCTCCTCCGCCGCCGAGATCGCGGCGTTGCACGAGGAGATCGCCGAGGTGATGCGCGACTCGGTGGCCAAGCACATGCGGGCCGACGTCACGGTTGGGGCATTCCTTTCCGGTGGCATCGACTCGACCGCGATCGCGGCACTGGCCAAGGAGCACAACCCGAACCTGATCACCTTCACGACCGGGTTCGAGCGCGAGGGCTACTCGGAGGTCGACGTCGCCGCCGAGTCGGCGGCCGCGATCGGCGTCAAGCACGTCGTCCGGACCGTGTCCGCCGACGAGATGATGGACACGCTGCCGCTGATCGTCTGGTACCTCGACGACCCGGTGGCCGATCCGGCGCTGGTACCGCTGTGGTTCATCGCCCGCGAGGCACGCAAACACGTCAAGGTCGTGCTGTCCGGCGAGGGATCGGACGAGCTGTTCGGCGGCTACACGATCTACCGGGAACCGCTGTCGCTGGCGCCCTTCGAGAAGGTCCCCGGCAGTGTGCGCAAGCTGCTGGGCAAGGTGTCGACGAAGCTGCCGGAGGGCCAGCGCGGCAAGGACCTGCTGCGGCGCGGTGCGCTGACGCTGGAGGAGCGCTACTACGGCAACGCCCGCATCTTCCGTGACGACCTGCTGCGCGGCGTGCTGCGGACGTTCACCGACGGCGTGGGGCACCAGGACGTCACCGCACCGTGGTACCGGCTCTCGCAGGGCTGGGACCCGGTCGCACGGATGCAGCACGTGGACCTGTTCACCTGGCTGCGGGGCGACATCCTGGTCAAGGCCGACAAGGTGACGATGGCGAACTCGCTGGAGCTGCGGGTGCCGTTCCTCGACGCCGAGGTGTTCCGGGTCGCCGCCACCATCCCGCTCGACCAGAAGATCACCAAGGAGACCACGAAGTTCGCACTGCGGCGGGCGCTGGACGGCATCGTGCCCGCGCACGTGCTCAACCGGCGCAAGCTCGGCTTCCCGGTGCCGATCCGGCTGTGGTTGCGGGACGAGATGTACGACTGGGCGCGCGGCATCATCGCCGACTCGGGGACCGGCGAGCTGCTCGACAAGCGCGCGGTGCAGGCCATGCTCGACGAGCACAGGGCGGGCACCCGGGACCACAGCAGGCCTTTGTGGGCGCTGCTGCTGTTCATGCTCTGGCACGGCATCTTCGTGGAGAACCGCATCAAGCCCGAGATCCCGGAGCCCCATTACCCGGTCAAGCTCTGAGTTGTGCTTTCAGCCGGCGGTGATGGTTTCGCCCTCGCGGTAGGGCAACACGTTGTGCCAGCGGTTGAAAACGTTGTCCGGGTCGAACTCGGCCTTGATGCGGGACAGCCTGTGGTAGTTCTCCTCGCCGTAGCCGGCAACCACGCGGTCGAGGCCCTCGTCGCCGATGAAGTTGAGGTATACATCGCCGCTTGACCACGGCCGCATACCTGCGCGCAGGTCGCGTGCCCAGGCGATCGCCCGCTCGTCGTCGGCGGAGTCCTCCCACAGCCCCAGCGGATGCACCGCCCACGGCACGCTGCGGTCGAAGCCCGGCCACTCCCGTCCGCGGCTCACCGCTCCCCCGAACGGCAACAGGAGCTGCTGCGACGGCGATGGGACCACCATGTCCAGCGCGCATTCGCAGAACCGGTCCAGCGCGGCGTCGGGTAGCTCGGCGACGTGTTCGTCGGACCAGTAGTTCCGGTAACCGGGCGGGTCGTCGAGCATGCACTGCAGGTCGGCGTAGGGAACCTCGGTGATGAGCCGGCCGTGGGGCGCCAGTGCCAGCAACGGCGTGCTGAAGTCGGTGAGCGCGGCCACGCCGCCGACGTAGGTGACGAGGACCGCGCAGCAGTGCCCGCCGACCAGCCCCTCCGGGACGAACTCCTCGGGCGGACCGGTGATGTACAGCAGCGCGCCCCCGACCTCCTCCGGCGCGTCGGCGAGCAGGTCGCGATACGCCTCGGCCACCTGCCTGCCTTCGCCGGCGGGCCACAGCATGAGTGCGATCGAGAACTCCGGCAGCGGGTAGAGCCGGAAGGTCAGGGCGGTCGCGATCCCGAAGTTGCCACCGCCGCCGTGCAGTGCCCAGAACAGATCGGGGTTCTCCTGCTCGTTGGCGGTGACCTCCTGGCCGTCCGCCGTCACCAGATCCACCGAGACGAGGTTGTCGCAGGCGAGCCCGAACTTGCGTTCCAGCCAGCCGGAGCCGCCACCGAGGGTCAGGCCGGCGACCCCGGTCGTCGACACCCGGCCGCCGGTGCTCGCGAGGCCGTGCTGCTGCGCCGCCCTGTCGAACCGGCTCCAGTTGGCACCACCGCCGACTCGCACGGTGCGCAGCTCCGGGTCCACGGTGACGTCGTCCATCGGCCGGGTGTCGATCACCAGCCCACCGTCGACCAGGCTCGCCCCCGCGACGCTGTGTCCCCCGCTGCGCACCGCCACCTCGAGCCCATGCCGCCGCGCGAACGACAGCGCGGCGGCGACGTCGCTCGCGCTGGCGCACCGTGCGATCGCCTGGGGGCGCGCCGAGATCATGGCGTTGAACAGGCTCCGCACGTCCTCGTAGTCGCCATCACCGGGTGTGACCACTCCGCTGTGGATGTGCTGCCGCAGATCGTCCACCGCTGCCGGATCGAGCAGGTTTCCGGTCATGTTCAGCCTCCTAGACTCCGGGTCCGGGGCCGAAGGCACGAGCGTACTGACTCATCACGCGGAGCGAGAAGAATCCGACGCCGGCCGGTTTTCAACGGCAGGCGAACCGGTCAGGCAGGGAGTACGGCGCCGATCTCCTCAGCGGCGGCGGCACCGAAGGCATCGGCCAGCCTGGCGAGCGCGGTGTCGCGCTGGAACACCCACTCCTGCGTACCGACTGTCTCCAGTACCAGCACGGCGACGAGGGAACCGAGCTGGGCGGACCGCTGCAGGTCCAGTCCGTAGTGGCGGCCGGCGAGGAAGCCGGCACGGAAGGCGTCCCCGACACCGGTGGGGTCCGCCTTCGCGGTCTCCGGCACCGCGCCCACCTGCAGCGACGTGCCGTCGGAACCGACGATCTCGACGCCCTTCGCGCCGAGCGTGGTCACCCGCAGGCCGACCCGGTCGAGCACGTCGCGCTCGGTCCAGCCGGTCTTGCGCAGCAGCAGCTCCCACTCGTAGTCGTTGCTGAACAGGTAGGTCGCGCCCGCGACGAACCCACGTGTCTGCGCACCGTCCATCCTGGCGAGCTGCTGGGACGGGTCGACGGCGAAGGTGTAACCGCGCTGGCGGCACTCCTCGGCGTGCCGCAGCATGCCTTCCGGGTCGTCGGGGCTGATCAGCACCAGCCCCAGCCCGCCTGCCCTGTCCGCGATCGGCGCGAGCTCGATGTTGCGTGCCTCCGACATCGCTCCCGCGTAGAAGGTGGCGATCTGGCAGAGGTCCTCGTCGGTCGTGCAGACGAAACGCGCTGTGTGCGCGATCTCCGAGACATGGACGCCGGCAGTGTCCACACCATGCCGTTCCAGCCACGCCCGGTAGTCGGCGAAGTCGGCCCCGACCGCACCGACGAGAACCGGTGACACGCCGAGCACACCGAGTCCGAACGCGATGTTGGCGCCGATTCCGCCACGGCGTACGACGAGGTCGTCGGCGAGGAAGCTCAGTGAGATCCGATGCAGCTGCTCTGGGACGAGCTGCTCGGCGAACCTGCCCGGAAAGTGCATCAGGTGGTCGGTCGCAATGCTTCCGGAGACCGCGATTCGTGCCGTCCCTGTCAAGGGTCCTCCAGTCGGGTTGTGGTTCGCGCCCCGAGCGAGCCTACCGAGCGGTAAGGGTGTCGCGCACGTACCGGGGGCCCTACCGTGCTCGGGTGAGCATGACGACCGAGGCCGAGACCATTGCTGAGCTGATCGCGGACTGCGCGGACATCCCGCGGCCCGAGGTTCCCGAGGTCCGGCAGGCGGCGATCGCTCCGCCGTGGACTGTCGACGCCGCCTGCCATGCCCAGGTGGCCGAACTCGACGAGTACGTCTGACTCACACGAGCCACCCAGATGACTCAGGGGCCGCGATCAATGCCGATCGCGGCCCCTGAGTGCATTCGGGGGAACGCCCCCGCAACGACGATCTACAAACACAACGAGCGCTGGTCACAACAAGGTGACCAGCGCCCGCCAAGGTAAGAAGCTCGCACCGTGGGGCCTGCGGGGGTCGCCCCCCGCAACACCTCAGTGGAACGAGTCGCCGCAGGCGCAGGATCCGCCGGCGTTGGGGTTGTCGATCGTGAAGCCCTGCTTCTCGATGCTGTCGACGAAGTCGATCTCGGCACCCTGCACGTAGGGCGCGCTCATCCGGTCGACGGCGACACGCAGCCCGTTGAAGTCGCGGAACAGGTCGCCGTCGAGGGTGCGCTCGTCGAAGAACAACTGGTACCGCAGGCCCGCGCAGCCGCCCGGCTGCACGGCGATACGCAGGTGCATGTCATCGCGGCCCTCTTGATCGAGCAGCGCCTTCGCCTTGGCAGCCGCGGCGTCGGTCAGGATCACGCCGTGCGTGGCCTCGCCGGCCTCGGCGGCGGTGTTGCCGGTCTGCTCAGCGGTCGTCATGACTCTCCCTCGGGATCTGTTCGGCGGGGCGGTCACCGGTCCCAACACACCTGGTGCCCGTTCTGTTCCCACCGTCCATGGTGACACATCTTTCGACCGGCTGAACATGGACGGTGAGCGCTGCAATACCCTGGTGAGGTGAGGTTCCTGCGCCGTAACACTGCTGATGACGCCGGTAAGGCCGGCACCGCCGAGGCGGACGATGTCGCCTCGGGCGAATCTCACGCCCGGAAGGGGTACACGCCGAGCAAGGGCAAAGCGACCCCGAAGCGGCGGGAGGCGGAGAACAAGCGCAGGGGACCGGTGGCCCCGCCTCCGCGCACGACGCGCGAGGCGATGCGGCGTAACCGGGAGCTGCGCAAGCAGAACCCCGTGACGAAGGAAGAACGGCGCGAGGCCGCGAAGGAGCGCCGCGAGCGCATGATGGCGGGTGACGAACGTTACCTGCTGCCGCGCGACCGTGGTCCGGTCAAGGCCTACGTGCGCGACCTGGTCGACTCGCGGCGCAACGTGCTCGGCCTGTTCATGCCGCTGGCGATCCTGGTGTTCGTGTCGCTGCTCGTGCCGGTCCCCGCGATCCAGCAGTACGCCACGCTGGTCACGACGGTGCTGCTCATCGGCATGGTGGTGGAGGGCTTCCTCAACGGCCGCCGCATCGCGAAGCTCGTGCGGCAACGGTTCCCGAACGAGACGGTGCGCGGCGGCTCGATCGGCTGGTACGCGTTCGTCCGGGCGAGCCAGCTCCGCAGGCTCCGCATGCCGAAGCCGCGCATCAAGCCGGGCGACCCGATCCCGTAGGGAGCTGGAGTTACTCCAGGTCGTTAGCCTTGCGAACCATCTGTGACTAGGCTCAACGGCATGGAGTTTCGTCGTCTCGGCCGTAGTGGCCTTTCGGTCAGTGAAATCTCGTACGGCAACTGGCTCACCCACGGCTCGCAGGTCGAAGAGGAGCAGGCGCAGTCCTGCATCAAGGCCGCGCTCGACGCCGGCATCACGACCTTCGACACCGCCGATGTGTACGCGAACACGGCGGCGGAAGCGGTCCTCGGCCGCGGCCTCGCCGGCCAGCGCCGGGAGAGCCTGGAGATCTTCACGAAGGTGTTCTGGCCGACCGGTCCCGGTGGTCCCAACGACAAGGGACTCGGCCGCAAGCACATCATGGAGTCCGCGCACGCGTCGCTGACGCGGCTCCGCACCGACTACATCGACCTCTACCAGGCGCACCGCTTCGACCACACGGTCCCGCTCGAGGAGACCATGGCCGCCTTCGCCGACCTGGTCCGGCAGGGCAAGGTCCTCTACATCGGCGTCTCGGAATGGACGGCCGAGCAGATCACCAGGGGCGCGGCGCTCGCCAGGGAACTGAAGGTGCCGTTCGTGTCGAACCAGCCGCAGTACAACATGCTGTGGCGGGTCATCGAGGAGCAGGTCGTCCCGGCCAGCGAGCGCGAGGGCCTCAGCCAGATCGTGTGGTCGCCGATCGCGCAGGGCGTGCTCACCGGCAAGTACAAGCCCGGTCAGCCGCCACCTGCTGGCTCCCGCGCCACCGACGAGAAGGGCGGCGCGAACTTCGTCAAGCGGTTCCTGCGGGACGAGGTGCTGGAGCGGGTCGAGAACCTGCGCCCGCTGGCCGAGCAGGCGGGGCTGTCGCTGGCCCAGCTGGCTGTGGCGTGGGTGCTGCAGAACAGCAACGTGGCCTCGGCGATCATCGGTGCCTCCAGGCCGGAGCAGGTGCACGAGAACGTCAAGGCCGCCGGGGTGAAGCTCGACGCGGACCTGCTGACGAGCATCGACGCCACCTTGCTGGGCGTTGTCGAGCGCGACCCGGGCCTGACCGTCAGCCCCAGGGCCTAGGTGCCGCGCTGCTGGTGCCCGCCGGGATCCTCGCGGCGGGCACCGGCGGCGGCACCCCACACGAGCCGGATCTCCTCCAGCAGCTCCCAGGGCTTGACCACGGTGGTGCGCGGCAGGGAGCTGGCGAACCCGACAGGGTGTCTGCGGAGCCGCCGCAGCATGCGGCCCGGCTTGCTGACCATGCGGTGCCGCAGGTCCCTGAGGTACTGGCTGCGTACGTCGCGCTCGATGCTGTTGCCGCAGCGCGTGCAGGTGGTGACGACGAGCAGCCTGCCGGCGTAGGCGAGCTCGTGGCGCGTCTCCTGACCGCAGTCGTGGCAGACCAGCATGGCGTGCTCGACAGTGCCCATCATGCCCACTCTCACAGCTGATACTCCGCCGCCGCGAGCACCTGCTCGGCGATCACGAGGTCGTGCGGGTACGTGATCTTGAAGTTCTGCTGCTCGCCCCGCACCCAGTGCACGGGTAGCGCCGAGAACCGCTCCATACAGGACGCGGTGTCGGTGCCGAGGAACTCCTCCCGCGCGGCCTGCTCGTAGGCCGCCAGCAACGGTGCGGCACGAAATCCCTGTGGCGTCTGTGCCCGGATGACGGCACCCGGAGGCTGCTCGGTGAGCATGGCGCCGTCGGCTCCGACCTCCACGATGTCCTCGGCGGGCAGGCCGGGGATCGCCCCGCCGTGCTCGCGCGCCGAGTGCAGCACACCGGCGATCAGCGCCGGGCTCACCAGTGGCCGTGCCGCGTCGTGCAGCAGCACGGTGTCGACGACGCCGTCGTCGATGCGGCTGGCGAGGTGGCGCAGGGCTCGCAGTTCGGACTCCTGCCGGGTCTCGCCGCCGTAGACGACCTCGACCTCGGCACCGTCGACCTCGCGGTCCAGCACCCAGTTCACGAGCTCGCCGTCCTGCGGGCGTGCGACCAGCACGACCACGCCGATCTCCGGCACGCGGGCGAAGGCACCGAGTGACCAGGAGACAAGGCGGCGGCCCGCCAGCGGCAGGTACACCTTGTTGATCTCGGCGCCGACCCGGCTGCCCGCCCCGCTGGCGAGCACGACGCCCGCCGCGTACGGCCTTCGCCGTTCTCGCCAGCCGCGCCGCGCTTTCCGTTCCGCCACACGGAAATCATACGAGCTCGCCATCCAGCAGCTCCTGAACCGTCGCGAGCAGCCTGGCGCCGTCGGCACCGTCGGCCACACGATGGTCCACGCTGAGCCCGACGGTGCAGCGCAGGCGCACGCCGATTCCGCCGGGTACGGGAACGACCTTCGGCGCGATGGCCCCCAGCGCGAGGGCCGTGGCCTGTGGCGGGGTCAGCAGCGCCTGGAACGCATCGATTCCGGCTCCGCCCAGATTGGACAGCGTGGTGCTGGCGGGAGCCGACAGCTCCGCCAACTCGAGGCGGCCGGCGCGAGCCCTGCCGACAACGTCGCTGATCCGCCGGGCCAGCGTGGCCAGCTCCTGCCGGTCGGGATCGGTGACCACCGGCGCGAGCAGCCCGCGCTCGGTGTCCACGGCGAGCGCGACACCGACGTGGTCATGCCGTCGCACGCCGCCGTCCACCCAGCCGGCATTGAGCTCGGGGTGCCGGCGCAGGGCCGTGGCGAGCACCTTGGTGAACACCGCCGTCCAGCCGATCGCGCCACGCCGGGTGGCAGCGGTCGTCAAGTCGACATCGCGATACAGGACGAACTGCGGTACCTGCGCGCTGGCCGACATCCGGCGCGCGACAGCCGCCCGCCCACCCCGCACTCGCTTCACCGGTGCGGGCGGGGTGTCCACTGTGGGCAGATCGGCCAGCCGGATGGTTTCCCATGGCCCGGTCGGCGTGAGGGTGGCGAGGTCGATCCCCCGCTCGGCCGCGAGCCGCCGTGCCGCCGGTACCGCGGCCACCCCATTGCCTCGCGGAGCAGCTACCGCGGCGACGGGCTCCGGCTCCGGTTCGGGCTCCGGTTCCGCGGGCGCCGGCGTGTCGAACAGACCGTCCAGCAGGTCGTCGGCCTCGGAAGAGAGGTAGGCGATGGGCTCGCCGACGGCGATCACGTCCTCCGGCTCGGCGATCAGCCGGGTCAGCACACCGTCGACGGTCGCCTCGACCTCCATGTCGACCTTGTCCGTGGTGACCTCACAGACGACCTCACCCTGGCGCACCGGGTCACCCTCGGCCTTGCGCCAGGCGAGGAACACCCCCTCGGTCATGGTCATCGACATCTTCGGCATGACCAGGGCGACTTCCTTCGCTACCACCGGCGCACCAACTCACTCGCCTCACGCACGATGTCCTCGACCTGCGGCACCGCCGCGCGTTCCAGCTGCGGCGCGTACGGGATCGGCACGTCGAGCCCGCACAGCCTCGCGACCGGCGCCCGCAGGTGGCCGAAGGCGCTCGACTCGACGAGCTGCGCCGCGATCTCGGCCATGAAGCCGCCGGTCCTGGGTGCCTCCTGCACGAGCAGGGCCCTGCCGGTGGCGGCGGCACTGTCCACAATGGTCGCTGCGTCGAGCGGCCGCAGCGTGCGCGGGTCGAGCACGCTGGCCTGGATACCTTGCCCCGCAAGCTGTTCCGCCGCTTCGAGTGACCGGGACACCATGACGCCGGTGGCCACGATCGTGAGGTCGTCACCGGTTCGCCGCACCGCGGTCTCGCCGAGCCGCACCCGGGTGGACTCCTCCGGCACCGGAGCGCTCTGCTTGTAGAGCAGCTTGTGTTCCAGCACGATCACCGGGTTCGGGTCGTCGATCGCCGCGAGCAGCAACCCCTTGGCGTCGGCCGGGGTGGCCGGCATGACCACCTTGAGCCCTGGCACGTGGGCGAACCAGGCCTCCAGGCTCTGCGAGTGCTGGGCGGCCGCGCCGGTACCGGAACCGCCCGGCGCACGCAGCACCATCGGTACGCTCGCCGCCCCGCCGAGCATGAAGTGGATCTTCGCTGCCTGGTTGACGATCTGGTCCATGGCCTGTGCCGTGAAGTCGGAGAACTGGATCTCCACGATCGGCCGCATGCCGGCCAGCGCCGCGCCGACCGCGGCACCGACGATGCCCAGCTCGCTGATCGGGGTGTCCCGCACGCGTTCGGGGCCGAAGCGGTGGACGAGGTCACCGGTGACGCCGAACGCACCGCCGTAGGTGCCGATGTCCTCGCCGAGCAGGAACACCCGCTCGTCGGCGGCCATGGCCTGGGCGAGCGCTTCGCGCACCGCCTCGGCGTAGGTGAGTGTCCGTGTCCCGTTCAGTACGGCGGTCATCGGGATCCTCCCGCGTACACGGCGTCGGTCAGGGAGTCGGCCACGGCGTCCGGCGCGGCGTTCGCGGTCCGGATGGCAGCGCGCACCTGGTCGCGTGCCTGCTCGCGACAGTCGGCGATGTCCGCATCGGACAGTGTGCCTGCGACGGCGTGCTCGAACCGGACGATGGGGTCCCGCTCGCGCCAGTGCTCGATCTCCTCGCGCGTGCGGTAGAGGTTCTTGTCGCTCTTGGAATGTCCTTTCCAGCGGTAGGTCACGGCCTCGACGAAGGAGGGCCCCTCCCCCGCGCGGGCACGGTGCACGGCGTCGGCGACGGCGTCGTGCACGGCTTGCGGGTCGTTGCCGTCCACCGTCACGCCCGGAATGCCGTAGGCCGCCGCCCGCTGGGCGAGCCGCTCCACTTTGAACGCACCGGTCACCGGCATCGACATGCCATAGTGGTTGTTCTCGCACACGAAGACCACCGGCAGGTCCCAGATCGCGGCGAGGTTCACACCCTCGTGCCAGGCGCCCTCGTTGACTGCGCCGTCGCCGAAGAAGCTCACGACCACTTGGTCCCCGCCGCGGAGCTTGACCGCGAGGCCGGCGCCCGCGGCGATGGGCACGCCGCCCGCGACGATGCCGTTGGCGCCGAGGTTTCCGGTGGCGACGTCGGCGATGTGCATGGAGCCGCCGCGGCCGCGGCAGTAACCGGTCTCCTTGGCGAGCAGCTCAGCCATCATCGCGTCGAGCCTGGCGCCCCTGGCAATGCAGTGCCCGTGCCCACGGTGCGTCGAGGTGATGTAGTCGCCGTCGCGCAGGGCGAGGCACGCGCCTGCCGGAACTGCCTCCTGCCCGATCGACAGGTGCATCGTGCCGTGCATGAGGCCACGTGCGAACAGGTCGTCCACCGCCTCCTCGAAACGCCGGATCGTCCACATTGTCCGTAGCGTTTCCCTTGCCACGGCGGCATCTTTTGTCAGATCCATGCGCCGAGCACCTCCTCGCCCTCGAGCAGCCTGTCCTGCAGCCTGCGCAGCGTCGCGATCGTGGTGGTCTCGTCGACGGCGACATCGGCCGTGGTCAGCACGGTTCCCGCGGAGACGTCGCGCAGCACCCTGGCACCGGCCGCGAGGCCGAGCGGAACGTGCCCACCGGTGCGGGCGTTCGCAGCGCTGTCGGTCAGCCCGTACACCGTCTCGCCGCCGATGCCGTCGATCGACTCCCCCTGCCGGAGGTCGCGCTTGGCCACGGTCAGCACCTCGGCGTTCCACGCCTGTGGGGCCAGGCTCGGGGTGCGGTCCAGCACGGCCTGGGCGACCGTGAGCGGCGCCTCGACGCTGGCGAGGTGGTAGGGCCGGTAGAACGAGTAGTACGGACCCTTGCCCATCCCGAGGTAGGCCATCTCCTCGACGATCGCGGGATGGTCGCTGCGGCCGATGACGAACACGCCCGGCGCGACCGGGCCGGTGCAGTAGTCCACGACACCCGCGTCCGGCAGCACCCCGCCATCCGTGGCAGGCCGGAAGGTCTCCGCCAGTGCCTCGACAGTGCAGTGCGGCCCCGTCATCCCGCGCGCCGCCACGCGCAGGTTCGCCCCGTTGGCCAGCGCGGCCAGCTCGATCATGGTCTTGGAGCCGTCGACGAAACTCGCGAGCATGTGCGGGTTCATGCCCTTCGCGACGGCCTCGTCGGCGACCGAATCCGGCGTCGCGGCCGGGTTGAGAGGGTTGTTCTTGCCCTTCCCCGCGCAGACCACCTCGAAGCCGATGTCGCGCACGTAGTCCACGAGCGCCTTGCACTCGACGGGCTCGTCGCCGCGGCACACGGTGTAGACCCGGCCGAGTCCGTTCGCCAGCCGCGCCAGAAGGAGGCCGACGGTCACATCGCATTCGACGTTGAGCATCGCGATGTCCTTGCCGGCGAGCAGTCCCGCGAAAGCGAGCTGAGCACCGACCTCGGGGACACCACTGGCATCGACGAGCACATCGAGCGGCAACCCGGTGAGCGTCTGCGCGTCGTCGGTGACGACCGGCGTGCCGCTCTCGATGGCGCGCGCCAGCTCGGCGCGACTGCCGCCCGTGACGGCGTCGTCGCGACCGGCCTGCGCGAACGCCTGCCGCCCCCGCTCCGGTGCGATGTCGGCGATGGCCGCGACCTCCATGCCGGCGATACGGCTCGCCTGCACCACGAAGCCGAGCCCCATCTGCCCTGCACCGACGAGCCCCACGCGAACCGGGCGGCCCAGCTCCCGCTCGCGTGCCCGCAGCCGATCGACATAACTCATCCCGAGATCCTCCGGTCTCCCCGCGATCTGCACATATGTGCACGACATGTGCACCATGGTGATTTACTTGGTAGCACGGGATGTTGGCAGCACACAAGACCGAGGATCTGCACATTCGTGCAGGTCGCGTCGAACGCAGACAGGTGGCCCCTGTTCGGGGAGCTACTCCGCTCGTTGCGCGGGTGCCGAGCCTCGGACGGAGGCGGCCAGGTAGGCGCGCCCTCGCGCGGAGAGCAGGTAGCCGGCCGGCTGACTTCGTGTCAGTCCGTGCTCTTTGAGGGTGCGTATCCGGCGCTTGAGTGATTCCTTCCCGATTGGCAACCGGTCCGCCAGCGCGCCGGCGGTGATGCCGGGCTCCTCGGCAATGTGGTTCATGGTTGCGCGCGCCCAGGGTTCGCGGGCGTCAAGTCGATCCAGGAGCGCATCGATCTCGGCTATGTCGTCAGGGGTGAGGTCGTCGTCGGCCGCGATGTCCTTGCGACTGTCGGGACCGCCGCAGGAAAGAGCGATGCGATACACCGGATCGTCCGGCTCACCGCGGAAGGTGGCCTTCAGCTTCTCCCCGGAGTCGTAGCCGGCGGCTCGTGCTTCTGGGTCGCCGAGTCGATCGGAGTCGACCTGCTCGATCGAGTCGATGCGCACAATCCCGGCGACCGTGCGGAACGTCGCCCCTGCCCGAACGCGGGGCTTGCGCCAGCGGCGGTAAGCCACGGTCACGTCGCCTGCGGCGACGGCGTGGGCGATGCGGTCCGGCAGGATCATCCGGCCCCCTGGACGAACTCGACCTGTCGGCCGACCTTGCCGGTCGCGCCGGTCACCAGTGCCGTCACTCGCCGCTCCCGAGGGTGAAAGCGAGCTGGTCGAGCACCACGTCGCGATAATCCACGTCCGCCGACGTCCGGTGCCCCAGCACGATCGGGTAGAGGAGCCCGTCCATCGTCGCCACGACCACGTCCACGATGGCGGGCACGTCGAACCGCGGCGAGAACGCACCAGACTCGACACCACGTTGAACCGCGTCGGCGAACGGCTGCCGGTACTGCTCGGCCAGAGAGGCCGCATGCTCACATAGCTCCGCGTCGTGGGCCGCGGCGGTCCAGAACTCCATCAGCATCCGCCATGTGGCCACCTCCGTGGACAGACCTCGATCCACGAGCGCCACGAGTTGCTGCCACGGATCATCGAACCCAGCCGCCAACTCGCGCAACACTGCAATCTCGCTGGATGTCGCCCCGCGGAGGGCTTCGATCAGCATGTCCTCGCGCGAACCGAAATACCCCTGCAAGGTGCTGACCGCCAGACCGGCCGCCTGCGATACATCGGCGAACCGGGTACTGGCGTAGCCGCGCTCAGCCAGTACCCGGATCACCTGGTCGAGAACCCTGCTGCGATTAGCTCCGCCGGCACGTCGGCTGCGGACCACCTTCTGAGCACTCACAGTCATACCGTATCGCGATACGGTATGACGCGGCACCGGTCAGCATCGTCCTGCCCCGCAACAGCTAGGTACGCAGGGCGCCCGCGTTGAGACGGCTCGCCATGCGGAGCGCCTCCTGGACGGCGCGGCCGAGCGCCGTGGACCCGGCACGGTCCTCGGCGCCTTCGACCGGGCCCGCCAGCTCTGGGCGTTCCCGGAACGTCGCGAACACGGATCTGCCCTCCATCGCCCGCGCTCGCAGCACCTGCCCCTTGCGGCGGTCGATCACCAGCAGCACGATCGCTCCGCGCAGACGGCCTTTCGCCCGCCCGCTCACCAGCAGGACACCGCTGCGGTTCTCCTCGGTGGCCAGCTCGTTCACCGCCCGCTGGTACGCAAGGTGCTGGCGGTAGCTCAGCAGGCCGGCCGCGACGAAGGCGACCAGCAGCAGCGCGACCGCCTGCCAGCTCATGAGGTTCCCCCGCTCAGCGCCAGCCGGGCACCGGCGGCGGGCACGGAGATCGTGCCCTTGCCGTGCACCGCGCCGGGCAGCAGCGCGGCGCCCTCGTCCGGGTCGAGGTAGACGACGATGTGGCCGAGGGTCCGCAGGTTCTCGTGCGCCCGCTCCCCGACCGCGACGAGCTCCACCTGCTGGTCGCCGAGGGAGAAGACGTCGCCGGGCCGGATCTCCCGCTCGGGTCCCCGCGCGGGGCCGTGCACGACGCTCACGCTCTCGAGCGCGTCCGGGATCGGGTCGGCGTAGAGGATCACCACGCCTCCTTCGACCATGTCTCCGGCTTCGTCGCCGGCTCGCAGGACAGTGCTCTCGTAGTACACGTTCATCGTTCCTTGGTACCCCTCACTAGTTCTCGGCGACTTTGCGCGCGATCACAATCGCGTCTACAGGGCTCAACCACCCGAGCAAACGCACTCTGCCGCTGTTGGACGGCCCCGCAGCCGCGATCGCGAAGCCTTCGGCTGGAGCGCGCTCAGTGGTCGCCTTGAGTGCCGCCACGCAATGTCGCAACCCCTCACTACAGCCCAAAGCTGGCCGCCCACGCGATCAGGACCGCGAGTGGCGAGGTGATCATGCGGCTGATGAGCACGGCCGGGGTGCCGACCGCGACCGTCTCCGGTTTCGCCTCACCGAGCGCGAGCCCCACCGGCACGAAGTCACAGCCGACCTGGCCGTTGATCGCGAACAACGTCGGCAGCGCGTACTGCACCGGCAGCGCGCCGATCGCGATCTGGCTGCCCATGAGCGTCCCGATCACCTGTGCAATGGCCGCACCCGGTCCCAGGATCGGCGACAGGAATGGCAGCGCGACGACGAGGCTGATCGTGACCAGCCCGATCGGGTTGCTCGCGATCGGCGAGAGCACCTGGCCCATCCACTGCGCCACACCGGTGTAGATCACGACGCCGAGTAGCAGGCTCACGTACGCCATGAACGGCAGGATCGTCTTCAACGTCAGGTCGATGGTCTGCCGCCCGGCCGCGAGCATCGTGTTGACGAACGAACCGACGCCGGAGCCGAACTTCACGAACACGCCGGTGACCGAGTTGAAGGCCTGGCCGAACCGGCCATTGCCGGTGACGGTGGCCGCGACCTCCCGCGACGACGGACGCTCCTCACGCGGCGGGACAACGGGTTTCTTTGCCGGAGCGGCGGGGGCCGCGCTCTCACCGTCCGCTGTGGACTGTTCGATCTCGCCGACTCCCACCGCGGAGACGAACAGCTCCTCTGTGATGAACTTCGCCAGCGGCCCACCGGGCGCTCCCGGGTAGACGTCGACGGTCGGGATTCCCTTGCGCGGGTACACCCCGATCCGCGCGGTGCCGCCGCAGTTGATGACCGCGGCCACCACCTCGTCGTCGGGCACCGTGGTGGTGAAACCGTCGACGGCCTCGGCCCCGGTCAGTTCGGCGATCCGGGCAGCCACCGGGTGAATCCCGCCACCTGTCACCGAAAGCACCTTGTTGCGTTTGCCATCGACCCGCAGCAACAGGCCGCGACCCCAGCCGCCGGAGCCCGGCCGCGCGAACACCGCGGCCGAGGTGTGAGTCTCCATCTCGCTCATGCCCGTGCACCCGCCTTCGCTGCCTCGAACTCGCGGTCGAAATCGGCGAACACCTCGGTGCGGCCGGTCCGCTTGATCATGAACGCGGTGAGCTTCTCCGTGACGATGCCACGGATGAAGATCACCAGGATACCGACGAGGAAGTACCGCAATGCCAACGGAACCGTCGACTCGCCGAGCTGCGTGATGCCGTTGGCGATGCCGAGCCAGACGAACAGCTCACCCGCGTTGGCGTAGGGGAAGAACGTCGTCACCGGGTGCACGAAGGACACCGCGGAGTCGTAGAACGCCGGCTTGTGCCGCTCCGGCAGGAACCTGCCGAACGAGTAGCACATCGGGTTGGTGAGCATCAGTACCGCGAGCATCGGCATGATCGTGTACCTGGTGATCCACCAGCGCCCCGACCACTGCACCGCCCGCGTCACACGCTGCTCACCGATGAACATGGTGAGCGCGTACATGAACGTGAGCAGCACAATGAGCGTCGGCAGGATGCCGGTCACGAGTCCGACGAACTGCTTGCCCGATTCGTTGAACAGCCCAATGAAATGGGTGCCCAGCCACTCGAGGACGCCGAGCGCACCTCCGCTCGTATCCTGTTCTGGCTGCGCCGGCTGCTGCTGCGCCATTACAGCAAGCACTTGCATTGCTGGCCTCCTTCTCGGCCCCCCATATTCCGGCATTTGCACATTTGTGCTGACGTTCTTCACGTTTGCCAGTGATGTGTGTAACATGCCGTTCAAGCGTCGACAAGACCCAACCGCAGAAGGAGCCCGCATGCCGGAGATCCACGTCAAGATCGCTTCCAGTGTCGGCCTGCACGCCAGGCCCGCCAGCGTGTTCGTCAAGGCCGCGGCGCAGCATCCCGGCACCGTCTCGATCGGACGGCCCGGCACCGACCTCGTCGACGCACGCAGCATGCTGTCCGTGCTCAGCCTCGCGATCGGCCACGGCGAGGAGGTCGTGCTGCGCACCGAGGGCGAGGGCGCCGACAAGGCACTCACCGAGCTTTCCCAGCTACTGGTGACCGATCTGGACGCGTGAGCACATGCCCGCACCGCGCGATCAGCAGCTACTCGTCAGAGCGGCCCGGCTCTACTACGAGGAAGGCCGTTCCCAGAACGAGATCGCGACCACGCTGAACGTGAGCCGCTCCAGCGTGTCGCGGATGCTCACCGCCGCACGCGAGCGCGGCATCGTCCGGATCGAGATCAACGACCCCACCGGTCGCGACATGGACCTCGAAGCCGAGCTCACCACGAGGTTCGATCTGCGGGACTGCCGGGTCGCCGAGATCCACAGCGGCGACCGTCCACTGTCGAGGGTCGGCGACCTCGGCGCGCGCTGGCTACTGGAGAATATCCAGGCAGGGCAACAGATCGGCATCTCGTGGGGGCACGGGATGCAGGCCGTGGTGCAGCACATTCCCGACGAGGGCGGGCTCGACGTCGAGGTACTGCCACTGGTCGGCGGACTGTCCGCAGTGGACTCCGCGATCAGTGGTGAGGAGCTGGTGCGGGACCTGGCAGGCCGGGTCGGTGGCCGCTTCCAGCGGCTGCACGCGCCTGCCCTGCTCACCTCCAAGGCGGGCCGGGACGTGCTGCTGGCCGAACCCAGCGTGCAGGCGACCCTGGATGCCGCCCGCCGGGTCCAGGTCGCGATGGTCGGCATCGGCAGTGTCGGGCTCGGCTCCTCGGCCGCGCTGGTCGAGGCCATGAACCTCAGCCCGGCCGAACGGGCCGAGTTCGACGCGGCAGGCCCGGCCGGCGACATCTGCGCTCGGTTCTTCGACACCGACGGCAAACCGCTGACCGGGACCGCGGACGACCACGTGCTGGCCGTGTCGCTGGCCGACCTCGGGGCCATCCCGACCGTGACGGGCGTCGCGGCGGGCCCGGAGAAGGCAGGCGGTGTGCTGGGCGCGCTGCGCTCGACGGTGCTCGATGTGCTGGTCTGCGACAGTTCACTGGCCAGGGCGCTGCTCACGCGCGACGCCGGGTAGCTTGAGTGGCGTGCCCATCGAGTTCGCCGTAGTTCCGCATCCCGATGAGATCGCACGTGCCGAGGCGCTGCGCAGGCATGGTGCGCCCGCCACGCTCGGCAGGCTGGACGACCTCGGCGCGTGGGTCGCCGCGTGCCAGGGCCAGTACCCGCCGCGCCCGTTGCGCCGCATGCGGATCGTCGTGTTCGCGGGCGACCACGGCATCGCGGCGCGTGGCGTCTCCGCCGAGCAGCCGGGGACGACCACGGCGGCGCTCACCGCGCTGCGCGAGGGCGGCGGCATGCTCAGCGTGCTGGCCGAAGCCGCCGGCGCGACCGTGCGCTGCCTTGACCTGGCGGTGGACCGTGACGACGACGGCGTTGCCGACGCCGAGTTCAAGGTGCGGCGCTCCTCCGGCGCGATCGACGTCGAGGACGCGTTGACGGCGGAGCAGGCCGAGGCGGCGGTCGAGGCCGGCATGCGCGTCGCCGACGCCGAGGTCGACGCCGGTGCGGACCTGCTGATCCCCGCCGAACTCGGCGTCGGCGTCAGCACGCCGGCCTCGACGCTCGTGGCGACACTGACCGACACCGAACCGGTGGCGGTGATCGGCCGCGGCGCCGGAATCGACGACGCCACGTGGATGCGCAAGGCTGTCGCCGTGCGCGACGCCATGCGCCGCGCACACCCGGTGGTCACCGATCCGGTCGGTCTGCTGCGGACCGTCGGTGGTGCGGATCTCGCCGCGATGGCCGGCTTTCTCGCGCAGGCCGCGGTGCGGCGGACGCCGGTGCTGCTCGATGGGCTCGCCGTTGCCGCCGCCGCGCTCGTGGCCGAGGAACTCGCACCTGGTGCGCGCTCGTGGTGGGTCGCCGCGCACCGGTCGACCGAGCCAGCGCAGGTGCTGGCGCTGGACCACCTCGACCTCGAACCCATCGTCGACCTCGGCATCCGCGTTGGCCGCGGAGCCGGCGCCGCCGCCACACTGCCCCTGCTCGCGACAGCGGTCCGGCTCCTCGCCGAGAAGGCGAGCTAACCGGACCGCTGTCGTTGTCGCAGCAAGGGCTCAGGCGAGCGTGCGCATCCAACCGTGCGGGTCAGGGCGCGTACCCTCCTGGATCCCGGTGAGCTCGGCACGCAGGCGCATCGTCACCTCGCCCGGCTCGCCACCGGCGATCGTGAACTCGCCGCTCGCGTGCTTGACCCGGCCCACCGGCGTGATGACCGCGGCGGTGCCGCACGCGAACACCTCGGTCAGCTCGCCAGAGGCCGCCGCCTTCTCCCACTCGTCGGTGGAGATGCGCCGCTCCTCGACGCGGTGCCCGAAGTCGGACGCGAGGGTGAGCAGGGTGTCGCGGGTGACGCCCGGCAGCAGCGACCCCGTCAGCTCGGGTGTCACGACCCTGGCGTCGGCACCGGAACCGAAGACGAAGAACAGGTTCATCCCGCCCATCTCCTCGACCCACCGGCGCTCGACGGCGTCGAGCCACACCACCTGGTCGCAACCCTGCTCGACGGCCTGCGCCTGCGCCACGAAGGAGGCGGCGTAGTTACCGGCGCACTTCGCGAAACCGGTTCCGCCTGGCGCCGCACGCACGTACTCGGTCGACAGCCACACACTGACGGGCTTCACGCCACCGGCGAAGTAGGAGCCTGCCGGCGAGGCGATGAGCGAGTACAGGTAGGAGCTGGAGGGCCGGTTCACCCCGAGCCCCGCCTCGGTCGCGATCATGAACGGCCGCAGGTACAGCGTGTCGCCCTGGCCCGTCGGCACCCAGCGCCCGTCGACGGCGATGAGCTCATGGATCGAACCGAGGAACAGCTCGTCGGGCAGCTCCGGCATCGCGAGGCGGCGGGCCGACCTGCGGAACCGTGCCGCATTGACCTCCGGACGGAAGGCGCTGATCGAACCGTCTGGCTGCCGGTAGGCCTTGAGGCCCTCGAAGATCGCCTGGCCGTAGTGGAGAACGGCCGTCGCCGGGTCGAGGGACAGCCCCTCGTAAGGACGCACCCGCGCGTCGTGCCAGCCGTGCTCGTCGTCCCACGTCACCGTCACCATGTGGTCGGTGAAATGAGTCCCGAATCCCGGCTTCGCCAGTACCTCAGCTACGCGCTCCGCCGAGGCGGGAGTCGAGCTGAGGGTACGGCTGAAGGGGATCGCGGTAGTCATGCCAGGCAGCATAGCTCTTTGGTAGGACGTCAGAGTATCGAGCGGCCCCTACGATGACACCGTGAGCCATCAGCCTCAGCGCCCGTCCGGCCGCAACAGCGTGTCCGCGGGCACCGCCTCCGACGTCAAGACCTTTGCCGCCGCCGCGCTGCTCACCTTCGCCGCGGGCGCACTCACACTCGTCGGCTACGTCATGGCAGGCGGCTTCGGCGGGTTCCTCGGCATCATCGGCGCCGTGTTCGGCGTCGTGTGGTGGAAGAACCTGCACGGCAAGGTTTTTCCCCGTGATCTGCCCGGCCGGTCACTGGCCGGGCTGCTGGCCGCGGCGGCCGTCCTGTTCGGTTTCGCCTACCTGATCGCCTGACCCGGCAAGATCCGCCAGCAACCGCGCGGGGAGCTCTGGTGGCGCCCACGCCGGGTCGGGCCGGAACGCGGTCCAGGTGTCGTCGAACGGGAACGCACCGTTCTCCGCCAGCTGGGCACACCGCCGCCCCTCCACCCGCAGCCGGTCGAGCTGCTCCGCGGTGAGCCTGCCCACCCGCATGGCCTCCTCGGCCTCGTCCTCGTCGTCCCATGACCAGTTCCGGTCGGGGTCAACGACGAGATCCAGCACGCCGTCGATGCGCCGTGGTCCGAGACGATCGCGGCCGAGCGGGATCTCCAGGTTCACGTACCAGCCGGTGAACGCGCCTGCCGCATCGAAGAACCACCACACCGACGACCAGGTGTCCTCGGTGATCAACCGCAACGTCGACGTCCCATGCCATCGGTCGCGAATGCGTACCCGCGGCGTGACGAACCGTTCCGCCAGCGGCGCTTCCCGCAGATGCCTGCCATCGGCGAGGCGGCTGCCGACGATCGGCGTCCCGGCGGGGATCCAGCCGAGCAACTGCCTGCCGTCATCGGCCACCACGCGCAGCGGATGCTGCTGGCCGACGCTGGCGTCAGGGCGCTGGAAGGTAAGCACCACGGTCTGGCCTGCCACCCATCGCGGCCCGCTCACAGACCGAGCACCAGCCCGCCGAGTACGCATGCCGTGAGCACGACCGTCACGATAGCCGGGAAGCCGCGGCGCCGGGCCAGTACCGCGCCGGCGAGCACCTCACCGAGCGCGAACGCCGCCGCGATCAGCAGTGCGGTGGGCGGCGTCAGCACAACGGCGAGCAGCGCCGCCGCCAGCCCACCCACGAGTGTGCCGGCGAATGGCATGCGTGGCCTGGCGAGCTCGCGCGCTGCCGTGAACGCGAGCAGCGCCGCCGGCACCGTCGCCAGTGCGACCACCGCGGCCAGCACCGGTTCGAGCGCCTGCGCGTCGGCGGCGGCGAGTACCTCCCGCAGCGAGGTCACCGCGAGACCCAGCCGCACCGGGCCCAGCTGGTACAGCGCCGCACCAGCCACCGCGATGGCGAATGCCGTGCCGACCGCCAGCCGTGTGCGGTCCAAGCCCGCGAACAGTGGCAGGAACAGCGCAGCCGCAAGGAGTAACGTGCCCGGCCCCGGCGACTCCGCACCGCCGGGCCGCGGCAGCGGCGCGATCGCGAAGCTCACCGCCACGAAGCCGACCGCGGCCGCGATCAGCAGCCCGGTGATCCACCGGCGCCAGTAGGCGTTGATCCGCAAGCCCGCAGCGTCCGCGGCGGTGACCACGGCGACGAACACGGCTGCCGCCGGGCCGGGACGCTCCGGCACCAGGTAGGCGGCGAGGACCGTTGCGAAGAACACCATCCTGGCCAGCCGCGCGGCGCTGCCCAGTCCGCGGTACCAGCGCATGCCGATGCCGTCGAGATCGTCGAGATCGTCGGGATCACTGTCCCGCACCGTCCACTGCGCACAGAAGGCCAGCACCGCGGCGAGACCGAGCCCGGCGAGCAGCCACCATCCCGCGGACGACGCCGCCACGGCCAGCGCGCCCAGAATGCCCGCACCGACCTGCACGCCCGTACCTACCTCTCACACATCCCACCGCCGTCAATAGCATGGCGGACAGACCTGAGACCACAGCGAGGAGCATGATGTGAGCGTGCCGAAGCTTGCCCTGACCGAGATCACCGATGCCGCGCTCGGAAAGACCCGCGCCGAGGCCGTCGTGATCGGCACCGTGCAGGGCGCCGACGGCCTCGAACTCGCCCCCGGCGCGGAGGCGGTCGACGCGGCGCTCGGCGGCACCCTGCTCGACGTGCTGCGCACCCTCGGAGCGACCGGCAAGGCCGAGGAGATCGTCAAGGTACCCACACTGGGCAAGCTGCCTGCCGGTGTGGTGTTCGCCGTCGGCCTCGGCGCACCGGAGCCCACCCACGAGCAGGTCCGCCGCGCCGCGGGTGCGTCCGGCCGCGCGCTCGCCGGGACCGCGCACGCGCTGACCACACTGTCCGTTGTGGACCTGCAGGCGACCGTCGAGGGCACCGTGCTCGGCGCCTACGCCTTCACCGCGTACAAGTCCGCGCCTGGCGACGCCCCGGTGTCCGCGGTGGACGTCGCGAGCCCTGCCGAGGGCACCACCCGCCAGCATCGCGCCACGCTCAAGGCCGCCACCGCCATCGCCGAGGCCGTGATCACCGCACGCGACCTGATCAACACCCCGCCGAACGACCTGTTCCCCGCATCGTTCGCCGACCGGGCGAAGAAGCTGGCTGACGCGGCAGGGCTCGAGGTCGAGGTGCTCGACGAGCGGGCGCTCAAGCGCAAGGGCTTCGGCGGCATCCTGGGTGTCGGCGGTGGCTCCTCGCGACCGCCGCGGCTGGTGCGCATCAGCTACCAGGGCCCCAAGGCGAAGAAGAAGATCGCGCTCGTCGGCAAGGGGATCACCTTCGACACCGGCGGTATCTCGCTCAAGCCCGCCGCGAACATGGACCACATGACCTCGGACATGTCCGGGGCCGCGGCCGTGCTCGCCTCCGTGGTGCTCGCCGCGAAGCTCAAGTACCCGCTCGACGTGACGGCCTACCTCCCGCTCGCGGAGAACATGCCGTCCGGCACGTCCTACCGCCCCGGCGACGTCCTGACCATGTACGGCGGCACGACGGTCGAGGTGCTCAACACCGACGCCGAGGGCAGGCTCATCCTGGCCGACGCGATCGTGCGCGCCACCGAGGACGAGCCGGACTACCTGATCGAGACCTCGACGCTGACCGGCGCGCAGCTGGTGGCGCTGGGCAACCGCACGGCCGGGATCATGGGCTCCGACGCCTTCCGTGACCGCGTGGCCGCGATCGCGCAGGCCACCGGCGAGAACGGCTGGCCGATGCCGCTGCCCGAGGAGCTGCGCGGTGATCTCGACTCCAAGCTCGCCGACCTCGCCAACGTCACCGGCTCCCGCTGGGGCGGCATGCTCGCGGCCGGGATCTTCCTCCGCGAGTTCGTCACCGACGGGTTGCCGTGGGCCCACATCGACATCGCGGGCCCGGCGTTCAACACCGGCGGGCCGTGGGGCTACACCGGCAAGGGCGGCACGGGCGTCCCGGTCCGCACGATCGCCGCGGTGCTCGCCGACATCGCCGACAACGGGTGACGGCGGGTTTCGGCACCGACGCCGAGGCGGCCGTGCACACGGTGCTGACGGCCGCCGAGGACGGTGTCGACGAGGCCATCGGCAGGGCGGCGTTGCTGCTGACGTGCGCCGGTGCCGCGGCGGAGGCCGACCGGCTGATCCGGCACTGGCGCACCGTGACCGAACGGGGAGTGAGCCGGCTCGCCGCGCATCCGCTGACCGCGCGGGCCTGGGCGATGCTGCTCGCCGCCCGCGGCACCGATGTCGGCTGGGCGGCTGAGCTGGATCCGGTGGACCTCGATGCCGAAGCCGAGGCTCACCGCGCACACCTGGTCACCGCCGCGGACAAGGACCCGCTGGCCTCGGCGGCCGCCGAGGCCGAAGCCGCCGCTGCGGCCGGGGACCATGCGGCCGCCCACGCTGCGCTCGACCGGTGGGCGGCGCTGGTCGCGGGCGAGCCGGCCACGCGGGCACTCGCCACACTGGCGGGATGCCGGCACGTCGCCACGCTGCTCCCCGGCGCGCTCGCGCTCGCGCGGGACGAGGTCGAGGGCTACGCGGGCAGCCTGATCGCCGCGCTGCACGCGCGTTACCAACCTGAGCGGGACGAGCTTGACTGGCCGGAGGTGGTCGGCGAGATCATGCGACAGCGCGGCGAACCGGACGCGGCTCCGCCGCCCGCGACGCACCCCGCACTCGCGGAAGCCGAGCGCCGACTCGGGCTGCCGCTGCCCGCCGAGTACCGCGCGTTTCTGCTGACCTGCGACGGCCTGCCTGCCGACGTCGTGTTCCCCCGCCTGTTGGGCGCGGCCGAGCTGACGCTGACCGGCACCGTGGTGCCGATCAGCGAGCCACCGGTGCTCGTGCTACGGCCGGACACCGGCGAGATCGCCGAATGGGACCCGTTGTTCGGCACTACCGCACACCGGGGAGTCCGCGCCCTACTCGAAGAGCACCTGCGGCTGCTGACAGCGGCCGGGTGACCAGGCTGACCATGCCTCAGTCGCTTTCGGACCGCCGCTGATCGATGATCTTCTGTCGCTGCGTGTACTCGCGCATGCGCTTGGGGTAGCCGGTCCTGGCGACCTCGTAGACGGGGATCGAGCGCTTGCGGCCGAACTCCTGCGCCGCGCCGAGGCTGCCGATGCGCCTGCGGGTCCATTCGCCGTCATGTGCGACCAGCACCACAGTGGTGTCGGTGACAGTGGTCCGGGGCTCCACATACGCCTCGACCCCGCGCCGGGAGGCAGCCCACTCTTCGAGGTGCCGGGTATCCGCTGAGCTGGCCTTTCGCAGCGTTCCCGGCTTCGACGACCCCCTCCCTTTGCGGCGTAACGCGTCGAACAACCCCACCTCGACCACCTCTCCCTTCCTCAGTCCTCACGATCATTATTCCGTGGACGAAACGGTCACCGCGGCCTGTAACAGCACTAGGTCGCAAGCTTTTCAGGCGAGGTGACAAGATGAGGTGTGATGAGCGCACCACGGCGCCCGTGTACACCATCGACACTGCCTGCCGAGGAGTTTGAGAAGTGACCGACGCTGAAGCCGACCTGGTGATCCTTGGTGGCGGATCGGGTGGCTATGCCGCGGCATTCCGTGCCGCTGAGCTTGGCCTTTCCGTCACCCTGATCGAGAAGGACAAGCTGGGCGGCACCTGCTTGCACCGAGGATGTATCCCGACCAAGGCGCTGCTGCACGCCGCCGAGGTCGCCGACACGGCCCGTGACGGCGAGCAGTTCGGTGTCAAGACCCTCTTCGAAGGTGTGGACATCGCCGGTGTCCACAAGTACAAGGACTCGGTCGTCACCCGTCTCTACAAGGGACTGCAGGGTCTGGCGAAGGCCCACAAGATCAACTACGTGGAGGGCACCGGCACGTTCGCCGGTGGCACCTCCGTCGATGTCGACGGCACGCGCTACACGGGCAAGAACGTGGTGCTGGCCACCGGCTCCTACTCCAGGACGCTGCCGGGTCTCGAGCTGGGCGGGCGGATCATCGCCAGCGAGGACGCGCTGAAGCTGGACTACGTCCCGGCGAAGGTCGTCGTCCTCGGCGGCGGCGTCATCGGTGTGGAGTTCGCGAGCGTGTGGGCCTCCTTCGGGGCCGACGTCACCATCGTCGAAGCGCTGCCGCGGCTGGTGCCGAACGAGGACGAGTTCGCCTCGAAGCAGCTGGAGCGCGCGTTCCGCCGCCGCAAGATCGCCTTCAAGACCGGCGTGAAGTTCACCGGCGCCAAGCAGGACGACAACGGCGTGAGCGTCTCACTGGAGTCCGGCGAGACGCTGGAGGCCGACCTGCTGCTGGTGGCCGTCGGCCGCGGCCCCAACACCGCAGGCCACGGCTACGACGAAGCCGGTGTCCGGATGGACCGCGGGTTCGTGCTGACCGACGAGCGGCTGCGCACCAACCTGGCGAACGTGTACGCGGTCGGCGACATCGTGCCCGGCCTTCAGCTCGCGCACCGTGGTTTCCAGCAGGGCATCTTCGTCGCCGAGGAGATCGCCGGGCTCGACCCGAAGCCGATCGACGAGGCCGGTATCCCGCGCGTCACCTACTCCCACCCCGAGGTCGCCTCCGTGGGACTGACCGAGGCCGCGGCCAAGGAGAAGTTCGGCTCCGACATCACGACCTTCACCTACGACCTCGCGGGCAACGGCAAGAGCCAGATCCTCAAGACCTCCGGTGCGGTCAAGCTCATCAAGGCGCCGGATGGCCCGGTCGTCGGGTTGCACCTCGTGGGCGACCGCGTCGGCGAGTTGATCGGCGAAGCACAGCTGATCTACAACTGGGAGGCGTTCCCCGAGGACGTCGCCCCGCTCATCCACGCCCACCCCACCCAGACCGAGGCACTCGGCGAGGCGCACCTGGCCCTGGCGGGCAAGCCGCTCCACGTGCACGGCTGACGGATAACCAGACCACATCAGAAACAGTCAAGGGAGTCAGCGAACGATGGCGTACTCCGTCACATTGCCGGAGCTCGGTGAGAGCGTCACGGAGGGCACCGTCACCCGGTGGTTGAAGCAGGAGGGTGACCGGGTCGAGGTCGACGAGCCGCTGCTCGAGATCTCGACCGACAAGGTCGACACCGAGGTCCCCTCCCCCGTCGCCGGAACGGTCCAGAAGATCGTGGCGCGTGAGGACGAGACGGTCGAGGTCGGCGGCGAGCTCGTGGTGATCGACGACGGCTCGGGTGGCGGAGCCGCCGCACCTGCCGCCGCCGCACCGGCACAGCCGGAACCGCAGGTTCAGCAGCCCGCCCAGCCGGAGCCAACGCCCCAGCCGGTCGCGCAGGCCGCGCCGCCCGTCAGCGCGGCCTCCGGTACTCCGGTGACGCTGCCGGAGCTCGGCGAGAGCGTCACGGAGGGCACCGTCACCCGGTGGCTCAAGCAGGTCGGTGACCGGGTCGAGGTCGACGAGCCGCTGCTCGAGATCTCCACCGACAAGGTCGACACCGAGGTCCCCTCCCCTGTCGCCGGAACGCTGCTGGAGATCTCCGTCGGCGAGGACGAGACGGTCGACGTGGGTGGCAGGCTCGCCGTGATCGGCGACGCCGGTGCCGTGCCCGCGGCGCCCGCCGCACCGGCGCAGCCCGAACCGCAGCAGGCTGCACCGGCCCCCGCACCGGCCCCCGCACCGGTTCCGGCACCCGCACCGGTCGTCACCCCTGCGCCTGCCCCGGTTCCGGAGCAGGCGCCGCAGCCCGCGCAGCCGGTCGCCGCTCGCACCGAGCAGGCACCGAGCCGCGACGGTGCCGCGCCGTACGTCACGCCGCTGGTTCGCAAGCTGGCCGCTGAGCACGACATCGACCTGGACGCGCTGACCGGCACCGGTGTGGGTGGCCGCATCCGCAAACAGGACGTGCTCGCCGCGGTCGAGGCCAAGCAGCTGCAGCAGCAGCCCGCTCCCGCCGTGGAGCGGCCCGCGCCCGTGGCCGCGTCCGCACCGGCGGCCGCGCCGGTCTCGGTGTCCGACACCGAGAAGGCCGCGCTGCGCGGCACCGTGCAGAAGGCGAGCCGGATCCGGCAGATCACGGCGACGAAGACCAGGGAGTCGCTGCAGGTCTCCGCGCAGCTGACGCAGGTGCACGAGGTCGACGTCACCAAGATCGCCAAGCTGCGCCAGCGCGCCAAGGCGGCCTTCCGCGAGCGGGAGGGCGTCAACCTGACGTTCCTGCCGTTCTTCGCCAAGGCGACCGTCGAGGCGCTCAAGCAGCACCCGAACGTCAACGCCTCCTACAACGAGGACACCAAGGAGATCACCTACCACGGCGCGGTGCACCTCGGCATCGCCGTGGACACCGACCGTGGCCTGCTCTCGGTGGTGATCCACGACGCGGGTGAGCTGAGCCTGGCCGGGCTGGCGCACCGCATCGCCGACCTGGCGGCGCGGGCACGTAGCAACAAGGTGACCCCGGACGAGCTGACCGGCGGCACGTTCACCGTCACCAACATCGGCAGCAACGGCGCCCTGTTCGACACGCCGATCATCGTGCAGCCGCAGTCGGGCATGCTCGGTACAGGTGCGGTCGTGAAGCGCCCGGTCGTGGTGACCGACGTCGACGGCAACGACACCATCTCCATCCGCTCGATGGTGTACCTGCCGCTGACCTACGACCACCGCCTGATCGACGGGGCCGACGCCGGCCGGTTCCTCACGACGATCAAGCAGCGTCTCGAAGAGGGCAACTTCGAAGACGAGCTCGGCCTGTAAGAGCGCGTCTGGGAACCGTCCTCCGTGCGAGCGGTGATCCAGATGGATGCATCGCAAGGCGGAGGAGGGAGCCATGACGGAGTCATGGTGACTG